>CAJCJC010000260.1 GCA_903970575.1 Alphaproteobacteria bacterium | reverse complement strand
CAGAGCAAACCGAACGTGAAGCCGGCGAAACCCCTTATGAAATCGCCGATCAATAGCCCCTCGCTCACCATCCCGTGACCGTTCCCCGCCAGCCAGTAAAGCGCCGCTGCCCCCGCGACTGCTGGAACCGCCCAGAGCCATCGGCTCCAAACCAAGGCGAGCAGCATGGGGAAGGCCAGGTAGACCGCCATTTCAATGCTGACTGACCAGGCAGGCTTATCGATCGAGGGCGCAAATCCCCAATCTTGGACAAGGAGTAAATTCGCGATTGCGGTCCGGGTATTGAGCGCGGACGGAAAGGCGGAGCCAACGCCTGCGGGGTCAAGCCATACGGATGCGAGAATCGCGCAAACGACCGCGACGTTCAGCGGAATCACCCGGGCGACGCGCCGCAAAAGGAAGGATGCGTATGCCGTCTTGAACGGCTTGCTCAGGAAGGTCTCGCGATAGGTCAGCGCCAGAACGAAGCCGCTCAGCGTGAAGAACAGGTCTACCCCGATATAGCCACGCCCAATCGCCAGCCAGTCGCGCAGCGGCGCCGCGATCGCCGGTCTTTCCAAATCGAGATGAAAGAGGAATACCCAGATCGCCACGATGCCGCGCAATGAGGTCAGCGGCCGAATTTCCTTCATATCGTCAGGCGGAGATCATCGGAAGGCCCACCGTAATGTCTGGGCGACGCCGAACATCCCCGCGCGGAGCAGCGGCGCGCCATAGGCCGGCGCACTCAGTCCGTGCATTCGCCGCGCCCATTCCGGCAACAAATCGATCGCGGCCTGCATGGCCAGCGCCTGAAGCGGTTGCGCCATCCTGCTCGGCGCTTTTTGCTCGAGCACAAGCCGTGCGACCTCCCGCGTTCGCCCATCGTATAATAGTAACGGGCGCGTCGCCGCGATAATTCGACTAGCCTCCGCGCGCGTGCGCGGGATTGGGTCGGCGCCCAACGCTTTGGCGATCTGGGCCATTTCCAGGAAATAGCGATCTTGATCCGCAAGCGGCATGTTGGGCTCGCCATAGCGCAGCCAGGAATGCAGAAAGCTCGTCGTTTCGGTTACGTGCACCCAGGCCAGCAGCGCCGGATCGTTCGCGGCATAGGCCTCGCCGTTGGGCAGGACGCCGCCCACCCGGTCATGGATGCCGCGAACGCGGCCGATCGCGGCCTCGGCTTCCGCTTTGCCGCCATAGGTGGTCAGCGCGATGAATCGGGCGGTGCGCCGCAGGCGACCCTGCATATCGGTCCTGAAATTCGAATGATCCCATACGCCGGCGAGCACGGCTGGGTGCAGCATTTGCAGCAGCAATCCGGCGACCCCGCCGACCATCATGGCGGTAACGTCGCCATGCACGCGCCACGCGACCGAGCCTGGTCCGAATAAGCCGTCCGGCCGCCGCATTACCGGCTTTTCGCCCCGCGACCGGTCATTGAACAGCGCTACCACCTCGCTGGCGATAGCGGCCTTGACGGGGCGCGCCAGCGCTCTCAGCGAAGGCTTTGGGGAAGGCGCGAACGGCTCTTGAGGCATCACGGTTATGTTGGCTTTTCGGTTGTGGCGGGCAAGACGCGGCGGGACGAAACGGCGGCTGTTTCTTGAACGCGGCCCTACTCGGCCGGCGCTTACACGGGCGGCAGGGTTGCGCGGATCTGCGCCGCGACGATTTCGGCCGTGCCGGCGGCGAGGGTCCAACCGAGATGGCCGTGGCCGGTGTTATAGAATATCCCTGGCTTTCGGCCCGCCCCGATGCGGGGCATCATATTGGGCATCATGGGCCGCAATCCGCTCCACGGCGTCACCCGCTCGGTGCTCATCGCCGGGAAAAGCCGCCGGCTCCAATCGATTAGCGGCGCGATGCGGTCGGCGCGGATATCGCGATTCAGGCCATTGAACTCGGCCGTACCCGCGACTCGGAACCGGTCGGCGCCCAGCCGGCTGGTCACGATCTTGGCGTCATCGTCCAAAATGCTGACCCACGGGGCGGCCTGCCGGCTCTCATCGTCATCGAGGTGCACCGTGATCGAGTATCCCTTGACCGGATATATGTTGACTCTGTCGCCCAGGGTCGCGGCGAAGGCCCGGCTTGCGACGCCGGCGCAGATCACGACGCCATCCACGGCCAGCGTCTCGGGGGGCGGGGCGCGATCGCTTTTGGCGCGCCCGTCGGACCAACCGATCTCGACCCCGGTCGCGGTATGCCGGATAGGGCCGACGGCGGCGTCGAACACGAACCGTACGCCGCGCCGCTCGCAGGCGTCCGCAAGCCCGCGCGTGAATTTGTGGATATCCCCGGTGGAGTCCGAGGGCGTGAAGAAGCCGCCGTGGTAATCCTCGGCCAAGGCGGGTTCGATCGTACGAATCTCGTCCGGCGTCACCGGCCTCCGGTCGAGACCGCCCTCGGCCAGCAACGCGTTTACCCGCGCGGCGTGGGCGAAGCCGGTTCGATTGCGATAGATATGCAGAATGCCGCGCGTTTGGTGATCGAACGCGATATTTTCGCGCGCCGCGAGCGCGAACAGACATTCGCGGGCCTTGATGGCGAGGCGCGCCGTGGCGATGGTGTTGGCGCGATAATCGGCGATATGGCGAACGAACTCCGCCGCCCAGGAATATTTATGCCAGCTGGGGGCGGGATTCATCAGCAACGGCGCATCCCGCCTGAACATCCATTTGACGCCTTTGAGGATTGTAGTCCAGTGATTCCAAACCTCGGCGTTGCTCGCGGAGAGCTGCCCGCCATTGGCGAAGGACGTTTCCATCGCGGCATAGCGGTGACGATCGAAAACGGTCACTTCATATCCCTGGTCACGCAGGGCGTAGGCGGTGGTGACGCCGGTAATGCCGGCTCCGATAACGGCGATATGGCGCATGCAGGCTCCGTCGCATGAGGAAATCCAAAAAATCGGCAATGCCGATCCGGTTTCCCCAATCTGTCGGTTTACCTGAGAGTTTCCGTCCGGGCCGCGACCTGACCTCGAACTCCCCTTCGGTGGACGACCCAAGCCTGTCTAGGATTGGCGCCTCTCTCCAGATTGTCCAACGATGCGGTCCTTTTTGCCTGAGAGTTTCCTGGGGGGTTGCTCCTTCGGCGCCGGAGATGCGCGAACCGCGACTCC
>CAJCJC010000259.1 GCA_903970575.1 Alphaproteobacteria bacterium | reverse complement strand
CGGATCGGGCTTGGCAACAAGATCGCGCTGGCTCTTATCGCGCTCGCGCTAATGGCTGGAGCTGCGACATACGCGGCGCTGACAGCCGAGGGGCCCTTCGCGGATCCTCATACCCTCTACGTCCTCGTCAATATCGATCTGGTGCTATTCCTGGCGCTGGTGCTGATCGTTGCCCGCCGGATCGTCGCCTTATGGGTGCAGCGCAGGCAGGGTACGGCCGGGGCGCGGCTTCATGTAAAGTTCGTCGCCTGGTTCAGCGGTGTGGCTGTCATCCCCGCCATCATTATGGCCTTGTTTTCAATTGGATTTTTCTATCTGGGCGTCGAATCCTGGTTCAGTGACCGCGTTCATACGGCGGTCGACGAATCCGTCACCGTCGCCACCGCCTATCTTGAGGAGCATAAACAGGCGATCAAAGGCGACATTCTGGCGATCGCGAATAATCTGAGCCGAATTCCCATCGGCACGATCGAATTCCAGGAAGAGCTGCAGCGTCAGGCCCTGGAGCACAACCTATCGGACGCCATGGTGTTCAACGGCCTTGGAACGTTGAAGCAGGGGACTGGCATCAGCTTCATGCTCGGGCTCGACCAACCCGCCGAGGATGTCATCGAAGCCGCCAATAACAGCTCGGACGTTCAGGTCAGGACGTCCGACCAGCAGGATCGAGTGACCGCCTTGGTCAAGCTGAACGCGGACGTTTATCTGTATGTCGCGCGCTCCATCGATCCCCGGGTTCTGTCCCATATCAGTATCGCCAGGGCGGCGTCGGCGCAGTATGCGCAAGCCGAGGAATCCCGATCGGATTGGCAGATTCGCGTCTGGCTCATGTTCGTCGTGGTTGCGCTGTTGTTGCTGCTTGCTGCGGTTTGGCTCGGTCTCCATTTCGCGCGGCAGCTTGTCCAGCCCGTCAGCGAGTTGATCGAGGCCGCCGAGAAAGTGCGCTCTGGCGATCTCGGCACGCGGGTCAGCGAACCCGAGGACGCCGATGAGCTTTCGGTTCTGTCGCGCACTTTCAATCGCATGACAAGTCAATTGGCCAGTCAGCGTTCCGATCTGGTCGAGGCCAATCGTCAGCTCGACAAGCGCCGGCGATTCACCGAGACGGTCCTCGCGGGGGTGTCAGCCGGGGTCATCGGTCTGGACGTCGACGGTCAGATCACACTCGCCAATCGCTCGGCCGCCGAGTTCCTGGGACTGGAGCCGGGATCGATGGCGGGGCGGCCGCTGGCGGAAATTCTCCCTGAAATTCTGTCCATTCTGGAACAGCTTGGCCCGAACCAAACGCGGTTGGTCCAATCCCAGTTCGATCTTAGGCGCGCCGGCCTTCCGCACCGGACGCTGCTTGTCAGAATCGCCGCTGAACAGCAGGGAAGGCAGGTCCGTGGCTATGTGGCCACCTTTGATGACATTACCGAATTGTTGCAGGCGCAGCGTAAGGCGGCCTGGGCCGACGTGGCGCGGCGCATCGCGCACGAGATTAAGAATCCATTGACGCCCATCCAGCTTTCCGCCGAGCGTTTGAAGCGCAAATATCTGAAGGAAATCCACAGCGATAAGGAAACCTTCGTGGCGTGCACGGATACAATCGTGCGGCAGGTTGGCGATATCGGCCGAATGGTCGATGAGTTTTCCGCCTTCGCCCGCATGCCGCAGGCGGTGATGCGGCGGGAGTCGTTAAGCGATCTGGTTGGCCAGGCTGTTTTTCTCCAGCGCCAGGCGCGGACGAATATCCGGTTCGAGGTGATAAAGCCAAGCGCCCCCGTTATAGCCGAATGCGATGGACGCCAGATCACGCAGGCCCTTACCAACCTTCTTCAGAACGCGATCGACGCGATCGGCGGCAGAATAGCCGACCACGGCGAGGCGCTGCCTCGCGGGTTGGTCGAGGTGAAGCTGGCCATCGAGGGCGAGCGCGCCATCTTCTCGGTTTCGGATAATGGCCCGGGCTTGCCACGGGCGGAACGCGACCGATTGACCGAGCCTTATGTAACGACGCGCGCCAAAGGAACGGGTTTAGGGCTGGCTATCGTGAAGAAGATCATGGAAGATCATGCAGGGTCCCTTGAGATGCACGATAATCCAGGCGGCGGCGCTCGCGTCGTGCTTTCCATACCCTTAGAACAGGCTGCTTCCACGGAAGCGGGACCGCCCCGACAGAGTATCCAATCCCGATATGGCGCGTGACATACTGATCGTCGATGATGAAGCCGATATCCGGCTTCTCATCGGCGGCATCCTCGGCGACGAAGGCTTTACAACCAGGCAGGCGGGCAGCAGCGATGCGGCCCTGGCGGCGCTGAAGGCGCGTCAGCCCAGCTTGGTGATCCTCGATATCTGGCTGGAAGGAAGCCGGATGGACGGGATGGAGCTTCTGGATGAAATCCGCAAGCATCACCCCTCGGTTCCCGTGGTCATGATTAGCGGACACGGCAATATCGAGACCGCGGTCAGCGCGATCAAGAACGGCGCTTATGATTTTATCGAGAAGCCGTTCAAGGCGGATCGTCTGTTGCTGATCCTCGATCGGGCGCTTGAAGCCGCGCGATTGAAGCGCGAAAATCAGGAATTACGGCTAAGGGCGGGGACATCGACCGAGCTGATCGGCGTGTCGCCGGCGATAGCGCGTATCCGGCATGAAATCGACAAAGTGTCGCCCAGCGGCAGTCGCGTATTGATCACTGGCGCCCCGGGTAGCGGCAAGGAGACAGTCGCGCGGCTGATCCATGGCCGATCGAAACGCGCGATAGGACCCTTCATTATCCTAAATTGCGCGTCTATCCGGCCCGAACGGCTTGAGATCGAACTGTTCGGCACCGAATACGCCATGGAGGGCGGAAGCCGAAAAATTGGCGTGATGGAGCAGGCCCATGGCGGCACGCTGCTACTGGACGAGGTCGGGGACATGACCTTGGAAACCCAGGGCAAGATGGTGCGCTCACTCCAGGAGCAGACATTCGAGCGGGTAGGTGGAACGACCAAGGTAGAGGTCGATGTCCGTGTGATCGCGACGACGACGAAGGATTTGAATGTCGAGATGTCAGCCGGACGATTTCGGCAGGATTTATTCTATCGCCTAAACGTCGTTCCGATCCGAATTCCCTCGCTGACGGAGCGTCGCGAGGATGTACCTTTATTGGCGCGCCAGTTCATGCAGCGCGCGTCCGAGGTTGGCGGCATCCACCCTCGGGAATTCGGTGACGATGCGATCGCGGCGCTGCAATCCTATGACTGGCCCGGTAACGTGCGCCAATTGCGCAACGTCGTCGATTGGCTGCTGATCATGAATCAGGGCGAGCAGGGGGGATCGATCAAGGCCGAGATGCTGCCGTCGGAGATCGGGGCCATCGCCCCCGAAATGGTCAAGTGGGATCGCGGCGCGGAGATTATGAGCCTGCCGCTGCGCGAGGCCCGCGAGATGTTCGAACGTGAATATCTATTGGCCCAGGTCAACCGTTTTGGCGGAAATATTTCACGCACGGCCGCGTTCGTGGGCATGGAACGCTCGGCGCTGCACCGAAAGCTGAAATCGCTCGGGGTTCCTGGGCAGGACCGCGCGGACCGTTTGGCTGGCGAATAGACAGTCGCGATGGGCCGTTTCGCTTATGTCAACGGACGTTTCATGAGGCACGCCGAGGCGTCCGTGCATATCGAGGATCGCGGGTTTCAGTTCGCGGATGGCGTGTATGAGGTGATAGCCGTGATGGGGGGGCGGTTCGTCGACGAGGCTGGCCATCTGGCGCGCTTGACTTACTCGATGTCGCAACTTCGCATTACGCCGCCGGTGGTTGAAGCGGCGTTGAAGCTCCTGTCGCGCGGTCTTGTTCGGCGCAACCGTCTGATTAACGGCATCCTTTATATTCAGGTGACGCGCGGTCGGGCGCCGCGGGACTTCAAGTTTCCGCGTGACGCGAATAGCTCCTTGGTCATGACCACGCGCCGCATGGATTTATCGGGGGCGGCTGGTGAGATGGGGGTTGAGGTCATAACCGTTCCTGACATCCGCTGGGCCCGTCGTGATATTAAATCGACAGGTCTTCTGGCCCAGGTGCTCGCCAAACAGGGCGCGGCCGAACGCGGCGGAGCCGAAGCCTGGATGGTCGACGCGCAGGGCTTCGTGACCGAGGGGGCCTCGAGTAACGCGTGGATCGTGACCAGCGAGGGCGTGCTTGTGACCCGTCAGGCTGATAATTCCGTTTTGCATGGCGTCACCGGCAATGCTCTTGAAATCTTGGCGCGCGAGCACGGCTTTACGGTCGAACGCCGAGCGTTCACGCTAGAGGAGGCGTTCCAGGCGCGCGAAGCCTTTCTTTCGTCTGCGACGACATTCTGCACGCCCGTCGTCCGAATTGATGACAGTCCTATCGCCAACGGACATCCCGGCGAGATCACGCGGACATTGCGGGACTCCTATAGGAATTACGCAACGGCGCGGCAGGAACTCGCTTTTCCTTGGCCGTGCTAGACCCTTGGCAAATTCCTCTAAGCCCGACCCTGCGCCTGTTCGTCTCGCCTTGCTTAGGTAGGGGTAAAAACCGGCGCGGACTATCTGGATGGTGGAGGCGGCGACGTGGATTACGTGCCGCGACAACGTTCGGTCGTCCGCCGATTCTGGTCGGCCCGTGCCCCTGGCGATAAAACTCTGCCGGAATCGTTGGAACCAGCGCTAAGATGTCACAATTGTCTACGGTTGATAGACTTCATTCGGGACCGCCGGGTCACCATATCTGTCAACGTACCAAGGAACGGCGGCCCGACACCAGGTCGCCAACCCAACAACAGCCAACGCGAAGAGAGCGTCAATGAGCGATAAAAGCCAAAATGTTCAGGAAGTTTTTCTGAACAATGTTCGAAAGAACAAAGCTCCCGTCACCGTATTCCTGATTAACGGTGTCAAACTCCAGGGCATTATCACCTGGTTCGATAACTACTCGGTCCTTTTGCGACGCGATGCTCATTCGCAGCTTGTCTTCAAGCATGCGATCTCCACGATCATGCCGTCCCAGCCGGTACAGCTGTTCGAGGGCGGCAAGGAAGAGGACATGTGACGTTTAGCGGAATGACGTCGATGAATGGCGCGGAGGACGCGCCTCGGACCCGCGCGTTTGTTATACACCCCGTGCTGAGAAGCGATGACGGCAGGCGCGATCCTGACGCCCGGCTGGAAGAAGCATGCGGTCTCGCCGAGGCGATCGATCTCGATATCGTGCATCGGCTGGCGATCAAGATCGGCCATCCTCAGCCAGCGACCTTATTGGGTTCCGGTAAGGTCGATGAACTGAAAGTCATTATCGAGACGCTTAGTATTGCGCTTGTCGCGGTCGACCACGCGTTGACCCCGGTGCAACAGCGCAATCTTGAGCGCGCCTGGAACGTTAAGGTCATCGATCGCACAGGATTGATCCTCGAAATCTTCGGCGAACGCGCCCGGACAAAGGAGGGTACGCTTCAGGTTGAATTGGCCGCGCTAGAGTATCAGCGATCTCGTCTGGTGCGGTCGTGGACCCACCTGGAGCGGCAGCGTGGCGGCTTCGGCTTCCTGGGTGGTCCTGGCGAATCGCAGATCGAGATGGATAGGCGGTTGATCGGCGACAGGATCATCAAGCTCAAGCGCGAGCTCGATCAAGTCCGCCGAACGCGAGGTTTGCATCGCTCCGCTCGCAAGAAAGTCCCGCATCCGGTTGTGGCGCTTGTCGGCTACACGAATGCCGGGAAATCGACGTTGTTCAACCGCCTGTCCGGCGCCTCGGTATTCGCCGAGGATTTATTATTCGCGACGCTCGATCCCACGATGCGGGGCATCGCTCTGCCATCGGGACGGCGCGTGATTCTCTCCGACACGGTCGGATTTATATCCGACCTGCCGACCCAGCTTGTCGCCGCGTTTCGCGCTACGCTCGAGGAGGTGGAGGAGGCCGATTTAATTCTTCATGTCCGGGATGTTTCCCATCCCGACAGCGAGGCGCAGCGCGATGACGTTCTGGCGGTTCTTGGAGAACTCGGCATCGAACTCGATCAGGATGACCGGGTGGTGGAAATCCTCAACAAGATCGATCGACTACCGTTGGAAGAGCGCGAACGGCTGAACTGGCAAGAAGAGAGAAAACCCGAGCTTTTGCCGGTTTCAGCCCTCACGGGCGACGGGGCAGGGCGTCTGCTCGATTTCATCGACCGGCGCTTATCCGCCAGTCGCTCGATTGTCGATCTCGACGTCGACCTCGCCGATGGAGGCGCGCTCGCTTTCCTCTATCGCAGTGGCGAGGTCATCGCGCGCTTGGACGACGATAGCGTCGCTCATGTAAAAGTTGGCATCGATCAGAGCGCGCTCGCACGCTTTGAAACCGCCTATCCCTATCGACCGCATTGATGAGCCTTTGTCCATGAGCATGGAAAAAATGCGTTTGGCGTTCATTGGCCTCGGCGTCATGGGCGGTCCCATGGCAGGCCATTTGGCCGAGGCGGGCCACCGGGTGACGGTATATAACCGCACCGGCGCGCGCGCGCGCGCCTGGGTTGAGCGATACGGCGGCGAGACTAAATCGACCCCAAGCGAGGCGGCGGACGATGCGGATATCGTATTCGCCTGCGTGGGCAATGACGAGGATTTGCGGCAGGTCACCATCGGAGACGAAGGCGCCTTCGCCGGCATGAAGCAGGGCGCGATCTTCGTCGACCATACCACCGCTTCAGCCGAGATTGCCTGTACCCTCGCCGCCGAGGCCGCCCAGCGCGGCCTAGGCTGGCTGGACGCGCCCGTATCGGGCGGCCAGGCTGGGGCCGAGAAAGGCATCCTGACGGTTATGGTCGGCGGCGAGGAAGCCACTTTCGCTAAGGCCGAACCCGTGATCCGCCATTATGGCCGGGCGGTGACCTTGATGGGGCCTCCCGGCGCCGGACAGCTTACGAAGATGGTCAATCAAATCTGCATAGCCGGTCTGGTCCAGGCGCTGTCCGAAGCCATCGCATTCGGAGAGCATGCGGGGTTGGATGTCGAGAAAGCACTATCCGTGATTTCCAAAGGGGCGGCGCAATCCTGGCAGATGGAGAATCGCGGCGCTACAATGATCGAAGGACGCTTCGATTTCGGCTTCGCGGTCGATTGGATGCGTAAGGATCTGTCGATTGTCCTGGAGGAGGCGCGCCGCAACGGCGCGCGCGTGCCCGTCGCGGCTTTGGTCGATCAATTTTATGCGTCGATACAGGCCCGCGGCGGCAATCGCTGGGATACGTCGAGCCTGATCATGCTGCTGCGCGACTAACTACATCCGGCGCAGGCGAACCGCGCCGATCGTATGATCCGCGCGCTTCGTCAAAATCACGCTCGCGCGTTCGCGGGTCGGCAGGATATTCTCGCGCAAATTGGCGAGGTTGATGCTTCGCCAGACCTCTCGGGCGAATTTGATCGCGTCCTCTTGGCTCAAATCCTTGAATCTATGGAAAAATGCATTTTTTTCATGGAAGGCGGTT
Source organism: Alphaproteobacteria bacterium (assembly GCA_903970575.1). GTDB lineage: Bacteria > Pseudomonadota > Alphaproteobacteria > BOG-932 > Roseiterribacteraceae > BOG-932. The sequence goes on along the minus strand of CAJCJC010000259.1, from coordinate 1,545 downwards.
TTTTGTAAGAGCAGGAAGCGCTCCAGGTACCAAGCCTCGATATCGGCCTCTGCGGCGTCGATATAAACGGAGAAGTCAAAGAAATCGGACGCCAGAACAGGCGATGACGCCAGCTGGAGCACGTTCAGACCTTCGAAGACGAGAACGTCGGGGCGCGCCACGATCTGGAGTTCGCCAGGCACAATGTCATAGGCGATATGGGAGTACATCGGCGCCGCGACTTCGGGCGCGCCGCTCTTGATGTCCGAGAGGAAGCGGATCATCCGGCGGGTGTCATAGCTCTCCGGAAAGCCCTTGCGGGTCATCAGGCCGCGTTCCTCGAGCGTGGCGTTGGGATGAAGAAAGCCATCGGTGGTGATCAGTTCGACCTTGGGCCGGTCTGGCCAGCGGGCGATCAGCGCCCGCAAAATGCGGGCGAACGTGCTCTTCCCCACGGCCACGCTTCCGGCCACCGCGATGATGTAGGGGGTGCGTCCGGCGGGCCGGCCGAGAAACGCATCCTTTACGCTGGCCAAATTCCGCGCGGCCGAAACATGAAGATTAAGCAGGCGCGACAGTGGCAGATAGGCCTGCACCACTTCCTCAAGGGAGACGTCTTCATTTATGCTTCGCAGGACGGTAACGTCACGTTGCGATAAGGTGAGAGGGGTATTCGCCCTTAACGCCGCCCATTGGGGTCGATCGAACAGCTGATAAGGCTCGTCATGAGGGCCGACTTCGCTTTCGTCGTTGCGGGAGATCGCGTTTAAACCGGTACTATTTTTCAGCATTCTTGGCCTTCCGCCACAGCGCATCCATTTCTTCTAGAGATGACGTGCTTGGCGTTTTTCCTTCGTTTAGAAGCATTTGCTCGATAAATTTAAATCGACGCTCGAATTTGGCATTGGTTCCGCGCAGCGCCACTTCGGCATCAATCTCAAGGTGACGCGCGAGATTGACGACCGCGAACAGAACATCGCCGAGTTCATCCTGCATGCGGGCCTTATCCGCTATTTGAAGTTCGGCGCCTAATTCCGCGATTTCTTCCGCGATCTTATCGAGAATCGGTTCGGGCGCGCCCCAGTCGAAACCGACCCGCGACGCTCGCTGCTGCAGCTTTTCCGCCCGTAAAAGGGCTGGCAAATTCCGCGCGACGCCATCCAGCACGCTGCGCGTGACGCCGTCCTCGGGTTCGCGCCGCGCGCGCTCCTCCGCTTTGATGCTTTCCCAGTTGTCGTTGACCGCGCTGACGCCGATATCGCCAGTTTGAGCGAATATATGGGGGTGACGCCGCAGCATCTTCGCAACGATCGCCTCGGCGACGGAATTGAAATCGAACTTGCCGATTTCCTCGCCCATTCTTGCGTGGAAGACGACCTGAAACAGGAGATCGCCCAGCTCTTCCTCCAGGCCTGCCATGTCGTCGCGATCGATCGCATCCGCGACCTCATAGGCTTCTTCAATGGTGTAGGGCGCCACGGTGGCGAAATTCTGGGCCAAATCCCAAGGGCAGCCGCCTTCGGCGTCTCGCAATCGCGCCATGACCGCGATGAGGCGATCTATGGG
>CAJCJC010000258.1 GCA_903970575.1 Alphaproteobacteria bacterium | reverse complement strand
CGACTGCATTATTCTCCCGCACCGATCAGTAATTGAGAAATGCGATGCTGCCCTATTTTACCGCCAAAGGGAAATCGCGTGTTCAAGGAGCGTTTATGCCATCATAACAAGCCAGAGCGCTGCGCCCTAAACCACGAAATGAGACGGGCGCGAGATGGCGCACGCCCTCAACGCCACAAACGCGGCGGCGGGCGGCTTGTTCCTGAAGGAGCTTTCGCAGGCCGGGAGCTTCTATGTCAGCAGATCGTCGAGAGCCGCGTGCTCAGGGTCCATTTCTGCCCCCCACCGCCTTCGTGACTATCGAAGACACATTCGCTGTGCGATGGGTCTGGCGCATCGCAGCAATCCGCCAACGCGCTGTGTCACGTTCGCGGATGAGTTGGAGGCCCGCAGCCCATAGGCTAGAAGGATACGCTATCTAACGAACCTTTACTCTCGCTGCTTTAAGCCAATCTCATTTTTCTCAACATTATAATACACCTCGTAACGAAAATACGGCAGGATTCCGGCGTTTATCACCGTGGGAAGCGGCCCTAAAGGAGGCTTGATATTTACCTTTGAACCAGGAGTAGCATGATCAACTACGAACTCTGCTCCAGCCTTGAGGTCGGCATGATCTCCAAAAATAAATGCGCCGCGCATTCCGTCAGGCCAATTTCTCGGCGGAGCAAGGGATGTCCAAACAGTAGTCAGGTTAGCACCAGTATCGAACATTATCGGTCCACAAAATTCTTTGTTAGCGGTTTGATTATGAAGACAACCTGCAATACTTTGCGTCTTGAATCTAGGCAGCGGGATCAAATCTTTAAACAAAGTGAAACCCGCGAGATCATTCTGATCAGGGTTAATGATTAGCTTACCTGGATCGATCCGACCAGGTCGGGGCAGTACGATAATCCAAGCGCCACTACCCATATGGCCAAACGGGTTGACAACCTCACCTTGTTGCCTCGAGGGCGGCAACGCTACCCCGATGATCGCCTTAAAACCTTCGCCTGGAAGACCATCGCCGCCGAAGCCGTATGCACTGAGTGCAACGCGCGAGGCAGGACAAGCTGGTTTATCCTTGGAGCACCCAATTTTCTGAACAATCTGGATCGGAATAGACTCGTTGGTGGAATCGCCACCGACGCCGACAGTCGCTTTTCCGACGGTTCCGCTCATTGTAACGCCCGACCCATAGCCGTAGTCGTTAGAATGATCGGTCAACACATAATTATCCGGAGAAATGGCGCCGGGCAAAATTCGCAGTCCTGTCGATCCTGTATCTAACATTGTTTCTACTGGAGCCGCGTTTCCGATACGAACCGGAATCGAGTAACGAACATCACCGTTGCTCAAGATGTTTTGTTTTATCTGAATCTCAACACGGTCACTGGCTTCATGAACCCGAGGCTTGGTGCATGCGGAAAGCAAAACCGTCACTGTAGCAAAAATGAGAATTCTTTGCATTCTCATCCATCGGGCCTGACTCTCTCTTTGCAATTTATCGTCCATGCCTTCATTGAGACCATCGGTGCGGCGCTAGCGGTGGCGCAAGTACTACCTATAACGGTAATCATATGTGATAGCGGGTTAAATGAAAGATCAGATTCGATCAGAACTTGGTAAGTCTGTCTGTCGTTTGGCGCTGATCCCCTCATCGCCGAGCATGCCCCCATGAAACCCGGCGCCACCTCCCTCGCCCGTTACGGCACGACGATCTTCGAGGCCATGTCGCGGCTGGCGCGCGAAACAGGGGCGCTGAATCTTGGGCAGGGCATACCGGAGGGGGATGAGCCGGCGGATATCGTCGCGTGCGCGGCGGAGGCGCTGAAAGAGGGCAACCAATACGCGCCGATGATGGGGCTGCCGGCGCTGAGGCGGGCGGTCGCGACGCATGACCGCGACTTTTACGGGCTGAACCTCGACTGGGAAACCGAGACGATGGTGACCTCGGGTGGGACGGAGGCGCTGGCCTGCGCCCTGTTCGGGCTGATCGATCCCGGCGACGAGGTGGTGCTGATCGAGCCGCTTTACGACACCTATATCCCGGTGATCGAAATGGCGGGCGGCGTTCCCAAAATCGTGCGGCTGTCGCCGCCGGACTGGCGGTTGCCGGTCGCCGAACTGACGGCGGCGTTCGGACCCAGAACCAAGCTGATCCTGTTCAATTCGCCGATGAACCCCACGGCGAAGGTATTTAGCCGGGCGGAGCTGGAGATCATCGCCGGGCTGGTCCTCGCCCATGATTGCTATGCGGTGTGCGACGAGGTTTACGAGCATCTTGTGTTCGACGGAGCAGTTCATACGCCGCTGCTCACCCTGCCGGGGATGCGCGACCGAACGATTCGAATCGCCTCGGCGGGGAAGACATTCTCCCTGACCGGATGGAAGGTGGGATATTTGACCGCGTCGCCCGCGTTGATCCGGCAGGCGGCGCGGGCCCATCAATTTTTGGTGTTCACCACGCCGCCCAATCTGCAAAGCGCCGTCGCCTTCGGCCTAGCCAAGGAGCGGTCGTTCTTTACCGGACTGGCGAACCGGATGCAGGCCAAGCGCGACCGCCTGATCGGCGGGTTGGAACGGGCGGGGTTCGCCGTGGCGCCCTCGGCGGGCACGTTTTTTCTGACGGTCGACATCAGGTCGGTCGGATTTCAGGGTGGCGACGTCGCCTTTTGCCGGGACATCATCGAAACCGCCGGGGTCGCGGCCATTCCGGTCAGCGCGTTTTACGCGCATGAACCCGAAACCAGTTTTGTCCGCTTCTGCTTCGCCAAACCCGACACGATGCTGGACGAGGCGGCGGCGCGGCTGAAGCGGCGATTTCGCGATTAAGCGAATCCGAAATGATGATTCTTGAATCTGCGATCCGCCGATGATGACGTAATCCGTAGATTACGCGGATTAACGCAGATGAAGGATCGGCGTTTTACCGCTGAGTGCGCGGAGAAGCGCGGAGGATGCTGAGTTCAGATTCATTTCATGCTGCGCTACGCCCCGCCGCGCTTCTCAACGGTGAAAGACTGGAAAAGCCGAAATATCGATGCGTGAATTCAGGTGGCGCGATCAAACCAACATGAGGAAATAATAGTTCATGACTTGAACGGATTTTCCACCCGCAGGCGCCCCGAGATAAGCATTCCGTCCTGGAAGTCTTCCGACCACAGGGTTTCACAACCGGCGTCAAGCGCGGACGCCGCGATCATGGCGTCGTGGATGGGAAAACCATATCGCTCGGCCAGGATCAGACCGCTTTCGTGGATTTCTATCGTAATGGGATTGACCGTCAGCAAGCCGCGGATGGCGGACAGGAAAGCGTTAATCTGCGCCCATGACAGCCCCATCTTTCGGCGCGCCACCGCCGTTACTTCGTTGAGGACCTGGACGCTGATGTGACCGCCGCCGGCGACGAGCGCTTCGGCCCTATCGGCCTTCGCGGGATCGCTTGACGCGATGTAAAGCAGGATATTGCTGTCAAGGAAGCTTAGGCCCATGAACGCTACCGTGCATTCGCCTCGGCCCGGTCGAATTTGAAATCGGCGGGAAGCCGTCCGCGAAAATCGCGCAAGCGCTTCAGGAATTCTTCACGCCCGGCCTTACGCGCCACCCCGAACTCAAGCCGGTCGGCGACATGAATTTCGATGTCGTCGCCCTCTTTCAATTGAAGAGCATCGACCACGGCGACGGGGAGGCGAACCGCGAGGCTGTTACCCCATTTGGCGACCTGCATCGTTGACTCCAAGGATATACGATTTGGATTATAGTATATCTTTCCGCCTCTGGATGCAATCGATTGCAGCGTGGTCCGGTTCACGCCATGTTGGGTGGCGCTTCGAAACCAACCTACCGCGCGGTGGGTGAAATTTTTGTTCTTTTAGATATTGACATATGTACGGTTTATGTTCACTTTAGTGTCCATGACCGCCATGCAACCCAATTCCTCGACAAACGAGCCCGGCGCCGCTTCGGCGGGCAACGGTGAGGCTTGGTCGGAAGACCCCGCGCAGTTCCTGACGGAATTGCAGTTGCGGGATTTGGCGGAGATGCGCGCTGCGGGCATGGATTTCATTCGGGACCTGAAGCGCCAGACGCTGAACCCGGACGACGAGAAAGTGCGGGACCCGAGCGCCGCGTTCGCGAGGCTGAGTCAGGCGATCCGGCGGATCATCGCGCTGGAGCAGGAGACGATGGGCCTGCGGGAAAAGCGTAAGGCCCATCTCCACATCACCCAAGTGCGGGAGAAAAAGGCGGCTGTCTATTCGGAGGTGCGCAAGGCGGCGAAGGCGGCCGGCAAGCCCGATGTGGAGCGCCTCCCGTTCGAACGCCTGCTGGGCGATCTGTTCTCCGATTACAACGATTACGCCAAGGGCAGCGTGGCGGAGATTGTTTCCGATCTCTGCCGCAAGCTGAACGTGCCGTTCAACGCGGCGGTTTGGGAGCCGGGAGCGAAGGCGGCCGAGAAGCCGGCGCCCGAAACGGCGAAGGCGGTGGCGGAGAAACCCAAGCCAAGTCCGGTTCCAACATCGAAAGTCGCGCGCTTCGGCGCCACGGCGCCCGTCCAGCCGACTTGGAAGCCGGGGGACAAGCTGACCAACATCAAATGGGGCCCTGATCCGCCCAAATGAGCGCGGTTCGATCCGAAGGTTGAATCTGGATGAAACCCGACCTGGAAGCCCTGTTGTCGCTTGTGCGGGAAACGGCGCCGCCTGACCTGGAACTTGCCCACCGGCATATGTTCGGCGGCGTCATGTTCTATGCCAGGGGGCTGCCTTTCGCGCTGATCTGGCGGGACGGACTGGCGTTGAAGCTGGCCGGCGCCGATCGCGACGCATTCCTGAATATTCCAGGGGCGACGCCCTGGGCGTTTGCCCCCGATAAGCCGGCGAGCAAATCCTATATCGTGGCGCCGGAAACCCTGCTGGGCGACCGCGAGGCGCTGCGCGGATGGATCGCCCGCGCGGCCGCGAACGCGAAGCCCTCAGTGAAACGACGGCCCCGCCCAAATGAACGGTTTCGCCCAAGAAGTTGAACCGCCAAGACACCAAGGCTCCAAGTTCATCTTTTCGTCATCCCGGACTTGATCTGGGATCCATCCCTCCGCAGGGCGATTGCCGGGACCATGGGTCCCGTTGTTCGACGGGATGACCGAAATTTTACCGCTGAAGACGCGCGGAATCGGTGAGATCGCGGAGAATAATAGTCTTCTCAGCGTCCTCCGCGGTAACCTTCATGCATCATGGGTTAATGCGCAAGCACGCCTAGTTTGAATTATTCGACCTGGTCGGCGGTTTGACTTTTTCCTGGGCTGTCAGCGCCAGAAGGGCGATTCAGCCTTGAAACCGCGCCAGATCACGGGGAGCCGCGCCAAGGCGACGGCGCGATGGCGCGCGGTCCAACGGCTGAGAACGCCGATGGAGGGCGCGAGGCGGGCGCCGTTTGGGCTTTCGGCGATGCGGGCGACGAGCGCGTCGGTCGCGGCGGCGTCATTGATCGCGCCCAATACCTCCTGCAGCTCTTCGCACGCAAGACGGTAATGCTTCACGTCCTTGGAATCGTACAAGCAGCCCAGGAACTCGACGGCGTAGCGCAGCTTTTTGAACCTCTTGCGGAGCGTGTGCAATTCCTCGGAGCTTCGGCGGTGGAGATGGCGCCCACGCTTCGTCACCGTCGCCGCGAGCCGGTCGAGCAGGTCGGGCGTCAGATCGCGCATCGGGGCGTCGGCGATGCGGCCTGCGGCCGTTTGCGCTTCGACCGCGATCGCGCCGGCGGTCCACGCCGCGAACGCGAGAACAAATTCGGTCAATTCCTGACCCTCGATCAGACGAGAGACGGTCCGGTAGGCGTCAACCCGCGCCGCGTCGGCGGGTTTCAGCAGCAGGTTCAGCCAGGCGCCATCCATCCCCTCGTCGCTGGCGCGTGGAATGGTTTCAAGCACGAAGACGTCCCAATCCCGCGCCTCGCCAAAGACACGTCCGAATTGCCGAAGTTGCCGTTCGAACCGGCGCGCCGCATCGTCTTGAAGGATGCCTTTGAACAACGCCAGCGCCGACCTGAGCCGCCTGATCGCGACCCGGCACTGATGAACGCCCTCGCCATCGCCGTCGGGATCGACGGCCGAAAGATTGCCGATGAACTGGGCGAGCCCGCTTTCGAGGATGCGGCGCAAGGAGCCCTCCATCGTTACCCGCGGCGGCAACATGATGGAAGGCGGTTTTCGCGCGGCTTGTCCCCTGCCCGAGCGCAGGCGAAATCCGCGGCGCGCATTGTTCTCGCTTGCGATCGACAGCGGCAGCTCCGCGTTCAGCGCCAGCGCGAAGCGATAGAGAGCGGCGCGCGGGCCGGATTTCAGTTCGAACCTAATGTCATGAACGGCCTCGGTCGCCGCGCCGGCGCTGATCGCGCCTTCGTCGACAACGATTTCGAGGCGCGCCGAATTTTGAGCGCCGACAACATCGTCCAGTTGCATGGCATAGACCGTACGCGCGAGTTTGATCGCGAATACGGGATGCAGAACCGACCTGGCCCCGAAATCGAAAATGGGCGCGACCGGCGTCATGCGCAGCAATTCGATATCCGGCGCGTCGCCGCTTAGTCTCCACTCTTTTTCATAGCGGTCGCGCGGCGTGGCGCCGATGCCGGTTTGCCCAAGCGATATCAAGGTTTGGACACGGAAACGCCCTACCCGACGAACGCCAAGGCTGAAGCCGGAGGATGCCAACGCGCAATCCGGCGTATCGAAATAGACCGTATCGCGCCGGATCGCCCTGCCCGCGCCGCCACGCGCCCGGACAAGACGATCGACGTCCAATCGCCGCCCCGCCGGATATTTGAACGCCAACTCCAATTCCATCATCCGCCCGATGTCGCCGACCCATCCCGTGATTGTGCGCATAAAATCTGGCTTTGCCCATGGCTGTTCCGCAACCGTGAAACCAGGGCATCGGGGAGACGAGACAAAGCGGGCGGAGCCGCACGGAAACGCCATTAACCAATAGCGATATTTAATATTAGAAGTATCGCAATAAAGCAGAATTCTTATTTATGATTCAACATATTTTTGTTGTCACTTATCTGGGAACATATCGAAAAAAGGGCGGTTTACTTCGCCATAGCGCCTCTTCGGCGCCCTATACGAGGAGAATACCATGTATAAATTACTCAGCACGGCGGCGACCGTGATCGCTCTGGCGGCGGTCCCCGCGCTTGCCCAGTCATCGGGATCGACCGGGGGATCGACCGGCGGGATGAGCGGGTCATCATCGACCGGCGGCGCGGGAACCGGAACGGGCATGTCGGGAACGACGGGGACCGGCATGTCGGGAACCGGCAATGGAATGAGCAATGGATCGGGGACTGGGTCCGGCATGGGCTCGAACAGCGATTCCGGCGCCATGGGTAGTAACGGCGGAACGTCGGGCGGCGGCGCCGGGATGTATGGCAATGGCGCGAGCCAGAGC
>CAJCJC010000257.1 GCA_903970575.1 Alphaproteobacteria bacterium | reverse complement strand
TTGCCGTAACCGAACGCGTTTGCAAAGAGGATCGATGGATCAATTTTTTTCGCCCTGAAATCGAGGTGGACATGTCTCAACCGATCGGCGCGCTTTGCTGCCTCGTCTTAACCGCGTTTGCCTGGGCGACGATTTCGAAAGCGGCGACGCCCGATACCGCGGCGACCGCCCAAATTTCCCAAACGCTCGACCATCTGCATGAGGCTGCGGCGCGCGCGGATGGGGCCGCGTATTTCCGCCTGTTTGCGGCGGATGCCGTGTTCATCGGCACGGATGCAACGGAGCGATGGCCGATCGCGGCCTTTCGCGAGTACGCGATGGCGCGCTTCGCGACGGGGCAAGGCTGGACCTATACGCCCCGCGAGCGGCATGTCACCGTCGCCAAGACGCCATGCCGATGCGTCGCCTGGTTCGACGAACTGCTCGATAATGTGAATTATGGAACCAGCAGGGGTGTCGGCGTGCTGATCAACGCCGGGCATGGCTGGAAGATCGAGCAATACGCTCTGACCTTCCCGACGCCCAACGACATGGCCGCGGATATCACCCGCCAGATCAAGGCGTTCGAAGGCGCGCGGGGCCACTGACGTGGGAGATGATGCTGGAAGCGGAGAATATCGAAGGCCCGACCGGCGCCGCGAAACGGGACGCACGAAAGACGCCGCTGGAGGCCCTTGCGGATTATGGCTTTGTGAGGGTCGCGCAAGCGAGCCGATCGGAAGGAAACGCGATCGAACTTCTGCGCGACGGCGCGGAGAATTTTCCGCGTTGGCTGGCGGCGATCGATGGCGCGCGGCTGAGCGTGCACCTTGAAAACTATGTCATCGAGGAAGATCGAATCGGTGCGCAATTCGCGGACGCTTTGATCCGGGCCGCAGAGCGAGGCGTCTCATGCCGGGTGCTCTACGACTGGGTGGGCTGCGTCCGCCGTACGTCGAGCGGGTTTTGGCGCCGGCTGCGACAGGCCGGCGTCGCGGTTCGCTGCTATAACGCGCCCAGTTTCGGCTATGCGCTGGGGTGGATCAGCCGCGATCACCGCAAAGTCCTCTGCGTGGACGGCGAACTGGGCTTCACCGGCGGTTTGTGCATCGGACACGACTGGATGGGCGATCCAGGGCGCGGAATTCCCGCATGGCGCGACACGGCAATCGCAATACGCGGCCCCGCGGTCGCCGATCTGGAAGCCGCCTTCGCCGATAGCTGGGAGCACGCGGGCGGCAAGCTGCCCGCGGATGAGGTCGCGCGTCATGCCGTTTCGGCCCAAGCCGGAAATCTCACGGCGTGGGTGATCGCGGGCCGGCCTGACAGTATGGGGCTCTATCGTCTGGGACAACTTGTGGCGGAAATCGCGCAAAAATGCCTTTGGATCACCGATGCATATTTCGTCGCGACCACCGGCTATGTCCATGCGCTGTGCGACGCCGCGCGGGCCGGCGTCGACGTACGCCTGCTGGTCCCGGGCTCAAGCAATTTTCCAGTCGTCCGGGCAATGTCCCTGGCGGAGTATCGTCCGTTGTTGGAGGCCGGGGTCAGGGTGTTTGAATGGAACGGCCCTATGCTTCACGCCAAGACCGCCGTCTCCGACGGGTGCTGGTCGCGGGTTGGCTCAAGCAATTCCAATCTGGCGAGCTGGATATCCAACCGTGAAATGGACGTTACGATCCACGACCGCAGCTTTGCGCGCCAGATGGAGGACATGTATCTGCGCGACCTCGAGAACGCCACGGAGATCGTCCTCCAGGACAATAAGGTGCGATCTGCCGACCCGACCCAGGACATAGCCCCCGAAAGCAAGAACGCGCGGCGCGGCAGATTTCTCGCCGGCGCCGTAGGCATGAGCAGCAGCGTCGGCGCCACCTTGATCCGACGCAGGGCGCTTGGTCCAGCCGAGGCGGGAATCCTCACGGCCGGCGGGGCTCTGCTGATTGTGCTTGGAGTTTTCGCAATCCTGTTTCCGCCGATCCTGGCCTATCCGCTTGCGATCGTTGGGCTTTCGCTTGGAGTCGCGCTGCTCATACGCGCGGTGAAGGCGCATGGGCCGGGTGCATGAAGATCGTCAGTTGGAACCTGCTGCATGGCGGCGGGGCCACCTTGGAACAGGTCAAGCAATTGATCGATCGTTCGAAGCCGGACCTGCTGCTGATGCAGGAGACCACCGCGCGAATCGACAATCTGACCGAGATCGCCGGCGGCTGGTATGCGCGCGAACCGCTGCCGGGACGCAAGCATGGTTTGGCGGCCTGGAGTCCAACGCCATTCGACGCGCCGCCGCGATCGATCGAATTGCAAAAGGGCATCTTTGTGGCGCGCATCTGCCAGATAATCGCCCTTGGCGACATCACGGTGGCGAATGTGCATCTGTCGCATGGACAGCTCATGAACCGGCGCCAATTGCGCCGGATCGCCGAGCACATGCCGCCTCGCGCGGCGATCGTCGGCGATTGCAATATGGTTGGCCCACATGCCCTGGCCGGTTTTCGCGACGTCGGACCGCGCAAGCCCACGCATGCGATGGCCGGCGTGGCGCCGCTTCGCCTTGACCGCTGTTTCGTGCGCGGCCTTATCCGCGACGATGCCGCGGTTCTGGCGCGCATCGGCTCCGATCACCATCCGATCATGATGCAGTTACGGCAAGCGGATTTTATTTACCGATAACTTTTGTTAATTAACGTAAGTGGTTTTGAAGTCGCGGATTTGTCCAAAACTGAAAAACCCAATGCGGACCTGGATTTTGCCCTCTTCCTCTGCAATGAATACTCAAAATTCCAATGAGCAGAGAGCCAAATATGCGGCGCAAGGTAGTCTTCCGCGCGATCGTCGGCGCGGTCTTGGCGGCATCGATCCTGACCTCGTGCGTCAAACCTAATACATCTGGGCTACCCGCCAATATCTATGCGCTGCAATTGAGAGCGAACCGGGGAGACCCCGTCGCGGCCAATAATCTTGGCGTCGCCTACGCAAACGGCGCGGGCGTTCCACAGGATTTCAACGAAGCCAAAAAATGGTACGTGTTCGCGAGCGAACATGGCAATCCCGCCGGCGAGTATAACCTCGCTATTGCCTATGAGCGCGGTCAAGGCACGCCCATCGATCTGCCTGAGGCGTTAAAATGGTTCGAGCTTGCATCGAGCCATAACTCGGCGGCGGCGAAATTCGCGCTCGGCGTCAAGTACCAGACTGGCAAGGGCGTTCCGCGTGATCCTCAGGAAGGAATCCGCCTGATTCACGCCGCGGCGGTCGATGGATTCGCGGAAGCGCAGGCCGTGCTGGCCGCGAGCTATCTCGACGGCAGCAATGGCGACGGCAACGATGGCTTGGCGTATGAATGGTCGAGCCTCGCCGCGTCCAAACTCACAGGCCCAATGGGGGTGCTCGCGATGAAAGAACGGGAGGCCTCAGAGAAGGGGCTGACGCCAGCCGAACTGACCGCCGCCCAGGCGATCACGGCGCAGTGGAAGCCAGGCGTCGATCCAGCAAGTCCCTTGCAGGAGGGCGGCGGCCCTCGCCCGATGCGCATTCGCGGGCAGGGGTCGGGCTTTATCGTCGGTAAGAATGGAGAAGTTGCGACGGATTATCATGTTGTCGCCAGTTGCCGGGAATTGCGTGTGAAGGACCCTGCGGGAAAGATCGATATTGTCTCTCGCGTCATCGCGGACGATCGAAATAATGATATCGCGGTGGTTAGCGGTGGAGGATTTGGCGCGCGTCTCAAGATCGCCGGCGCACCGCCCGCGCTTGGCGAAACAATCGCCACCTATGGTTTTCCGCTCGGCCCCCTGCTGAGCAACACCGGAAACATGACGACGGGTTCGGTCTCGAGCGTCACGGGGATGCAACAAAACGCCAAGATGTTCCAGATTACCGCGCCAATTCAGGCCGGCAGTTCCGGTGGCCCGGTCGTCGATGAAACGGGAGCCGCGGTCGGGCTTGTCGCCGCGAAGCTCAATGCCCTCGCCGTCGCGGCATCCACCGGCGATTTGGCGCAGAACGTCAACTTCGCCTGGCAAATGCAACCGTTGAAGGCTCTGCTGGAACGAGAGGGTATCGTCTTTGACAAGGCCGCGAAAGGTTCCGGACGATCGATGGGCGAATTGGCGGATCTGTTGCAAAAGGGCACGGTCAAAATTGAGTGCTGGCGTTAACAGGGGACGCGGTTAAATCAGGATTTGCTGAAATTCATCCGACAATAATCCCGCAGGCGCGTCAGGCGTACTACGCTGGGCGCGTCAGGGGATATAAGCCAAGCGCTTGCTTATCATAAGTTAGTAGCGATCGGCGCCATTGCCGGGTTTTTTTGAGACTTTCTGGGATCGCTTTTCTCCTTTAATTTTACAGGCGGCCTGTTGGCGCGGCGAAAGGAGACATTGCGTGGCGTCGGTTGCTCAACCCCATTCGCAGGCGCCGCGGCAATGCGAGCCGGAGGCTTTTCTGAGCGGCGGCGGCGAGATGGGCGCGCTGATTCGCGCTTATGACTGGGCGTCATCGCCGCTGGGACCGCCAGAGCACTGGCCGGCGGGTCTCAAAATTGCCCTTCGGCTGTTGCTGTCGAGCCAGCACCCGATGCTGATCTGGTGGGGACCAGAGCTGATCCAGTTCTATAACGACGCTTATGGCGGGTTAATCGGGCCGGAAAATCACCCCGGCGCGCTTGGGCGGCGCGGCGCCGAGTTTTGGTCCGAGGTCTGGGATGTTATCGGCGCTCAGGTCGAGTACGTCATGGCAGGACGCGGCGGAACCTGGCGTGAGAACCAGATGATCCCGATCACGCGGAATGGCGAGACCGAAGAGGCTTACTGGACGTATAGCTATAGCCCGATCGACGAGCAGGGCGAGGTGGGCGGCGTATTGGTCGTATGCTCGGAAACAACGGCGAGCATACGGGCCCAGAACGCGCTGTGGCATAACCAAAAGCGCCATGAATTTCGCGTCGCGCTGAGCGATGCCTTCCGCAGCTTGATCAACCCATATGACATCATGGCGGTCGCCGCGGACCATATCGGCCAATACCTGAATGTCGACCATGTGAATTATTACACA
>CAJCJC010000256.1 GCA_903970575.1 Alphaproteobacteria bacterium | reverse complement strand
GACGTGTGCTCTTCCGATCTTAATTACGCCTCATGACGCGCCGGAAAAACGCACGCGCAGCCTTATTTTAAGCCGCGCGCCGGTTGAATGTCCAACTCGCGGATTTTCTTTCGTAGCGTATTACGGTTGAGGCCCAACAGTTCCGCGGCGCGTAATTGGTTGCCACGCGTCGCGGCCAAGGAAAGCGAGATAAGCGGCCGTTCGATCTCGCGCACGATGCGGTCATAAACGCCGCTCGCCGGCAGGCCATCGGTATGGGCCGCGAAATATTCCCGCAAATGCCGCTCCACCACCGCGCTTAAGCCTTCACCGCCCGAATGTTCCTCGCTATCGACCGGCCGACGCGCCTCAGCCAGCTCTGCGTCGATGGCGGCCACATCGATCACTTCCTCCGCGTAAAGAGCGCATAACCGCCTGACGAGATTCTCAAGCTCGCGCACGTTGCCAGGCCATCGATGCGCCTGCAGCTTTTGCATGGCCGCAAGGTCGATCGATTTACCCGGCAAACCATTCTCGACCGCCTGAGCCATGAAATGCCGTACCAGCGCTGGAATATCCTGGCTGCGCTCGCGCAACGGCGGCACGCGGATCGGCACAACGTTCAGTCGATAATACAAATCTTCCCGAAAGAGGCCCTGCCCGATCAAGGCTCGGAGATCGCGGTGGGTCGCGGCGATGATCCGGACATCCGCTTGAATAGGCGTGCGACCGCCAACAGTCACGTATTCGCCCTCCTGCAAGACCCGCAGCAGACGCGTTTGGGCCTCGGGCGGCATATCGCCAATCTCGTCGAGAAACAGCGTCCCGCCTTGCGCCTGTTCAAATCGTCCCGAAAGCCGCGCCACCGCTCCCGTGAACGCGCCGCGTTCATGTCCGAATAATTCGCTTTCGATCAATTCCTTGGGGATCGCCGCCATGTTCACGGCGATGAATGGACCGTCGCGACGCTTACCATAGCCATGCAGGGCGCGCGCGATCAGTTCCTTCCCGGTGCCCGATTCGCCCAAGATCATGACCGTGAGATCGGTCGCCATCAGCCGCGCCATCGTGCGGTAGATATCCTGCATCGGCGGCGAGCGACCGATGATGTGGAGCATATCCTCCGCCTGATCGGCATCGAGTTCTTCCGGCTTCGGCGCGGGGCCGGCGAGCGCGCGCTCGACGATTTGAATCAGGTCCTTCAGGTCGAACGGCTTTGGCAAATACTCGAACGCGCCCCGCTCGGTGGCCTTGATCGCCGTCATCAGCGTATTCTGCGCGCTCATAACGATCACGCGCAGATCGGGCCTCAAATGGCGAATCCGGGCGAGAAGATCGAGCCCGTTTTCATCCGGCATGATGACATCGGTGATGACCAGATGCCCTTGCCCATCCGCGACCCAGCGCCAGAGAGTGGCGGCGGTGCTGGCGGTACGCACCTCGTAGCCTTGCCGGGCAAGCGCCTGCGTCAAGACAGTGCGAATGGCGCGATCATCGTCCGCCACCAGAATCACCGCAGGGTTCGGGCGCGTTTCCGCAAGCGTCATTCGTTCGATCTCTCGGCCATGGGCAGAAACACCCGGAAGATCGTTCGCCGGGGCAAATTCTCAAGTTCGATCAACCCACCATGCTCGCCGACAATCTTCGCGACAAGGGCTAAGCCCAGACCGGTCCCGCTCTGCTTCCCGGAAACGAACGCGTCGAAAATATGCGGACGAATCGCCTCGGGAATTCCCTCTCCATTATCCTCGACGCTGACCACGAGCGGCAGATGCGCGCGACCGTTCCCGTTGGGCAGGGATAGACGCAACCCGCTTTGGTACGCCGTGGATAAAACGATAGCGCCTGAACCGCGGGTGATCGCTTCGGCCGCGTTCTTTATAAGATTGGTAAAAAGTCGCACGAGTTGCTCGCGGTTTCCCAGCACCGAGGGCAGCGATGGATCGTAACGTTCGACGAACGCCACATGCCGCGCATAGCTGGCCACGGCCACCCTGCGGGCCTGATCGAGCACGGTATGGATATTGACCGCCTCGCGCTCCAGAGGCATGTCATCGGAAAATACTTCCATGCGATCCACGAGCGCCTTGATTCGGTCCGTCTCGTCGCAAATAAGCCTCGTCAGTTCCCGATCCTCGTCGTTGGCGCTCTGTTCAAGAAGTTGCGCGGCCCCCCGTATTCCCGATAGCGGGTTGCGCACCTCATGGGCGAGCATGGCCGCCATCGCGCGCGCCGATTGCACCGCGCCGCGCCGATTCCACTGCTGATCCAGCCGGTCCGCGATTGAGCGCTCCTGGAACGCAACGATCACCAAGTCGGGCGGATCGCCGAGCGGAGTCGCCTGAATAAGGACATCGCGCTCACCGATACGACGCCCCTGCAACATCAGGCCATGCTCCGCGACCGGCGCCGCCGTGCGAAGGACCTGCCGGATAAGACTGAATACCGGACTATCCGAAGGTATAAGTTCCGAAAGTTCGGAATTGAGCAGCGTCGACGCGCTGGCGTAAAAAAATTCCTCGGCTTTTGCATTGACATAGCGTATGGCCAACGCCCCATCGATCGCGACAATCGCCTGGGGCAGCGCCTCCAAGATCCGCGCTGGATCGACGCGCGAGTCGCTCGCTTTGGTTCGTGAGCGAAGAGGAAATGCTATGTTATTAGGCATAACCCTAATCTGCACATATTATGGGCATCTGTCTCATTATAATTCTAGGTCCAGTTGCCGCATAGGATCACGGCTTTGACAATCGTCGCCTTGATTGTTGCGGCGGGATCGGGAAGCCGCCGCCGCC
>CAJCJC010000255.1 GCA_903970575.1 Alphaproteobacteria bacterium | reverse complement strand
TGTTCGGTCTCGGTCATAATCCTGGCGTCCTCGATCGATGTCGCCAGGTTCGTGCGTTCGATCGCGACCGCGGCCTGATCGGCGACCGCGTCCAGCAGGCGGCGCTGTTCCGGCGTCAGATTACTATCGGAATCGTCGAAGGCGACGCCCAGCAGGCCGACCGGACCGGTCGCGGTGCGCAGCGGCATGAACAGCCATTCCGACAGCGGCAGCGTGTCCGATTTCCAGCCCGCGGGCTTGCCATGGCGCCACGCCCAGTCGGACGCGGCGATCGCGGCGTCGGTCAGGTGATCCTCCGGCGGATAGCCGGCCGCGATCTCCAGCCCGCCATCGGCCCCCGGCAGCAGCACCAGCGAGCGGCAGCTCAGCGTGGCGGCGACGTGATGCACGACGGCCCACAGCACGTCGTCCCGGCTGGCGGCGGCTGCTATGCGACGGCTGAAATCATAAAGCTTGGCGGTCCGTCTGGCGGCCTGGCGGCTGGCCTCCGCCTGCTCGCGGGTGCGGGCGGCCACATTACCGGTCAACAGGGCCGCGAACAGATAAGCCAGCAGGGTAAAGAAATCCTGCGTGCTGCTGATCGAGAGGGTCAGGCGCGGTTCGGTGAAGAAGAACTTATAGACGCCGAAACCGAGCAAGCCGGCGACAACAGAGGGCCACAGCCCAAAGCGGATCGCGCTGACCAGCACCGGCAGCACGAAGATGACCGACAAACTGTCCAGCGGCACGAAATATTCGGCGATTGCGGCGACAAACGCGGCGACGGCGACCGCCAGGATGGAAAGCCCGTATTCGCGCGGCGAGTTCTCGTCGAAGGCGCGGGTCGGCTGGTCCCGCTGTTCCGGGGCGCCCTTCTCGTCCTCCGCGCCGATCACCAGCACTTCGAAGCTTTTGGCGCCCTCGACCAGGCGTTCGGTGACCGACCGGGCGAGCCAGCGGCCAAAGCGCCGCTTGCGCGGCTGCCCCACCAGAAGGCGGCTCACGTTGCGGGACCGCGCGTAATTCAAAAGCTCGGCCGCCACATCCATCGCGCCGGGCAGCACCACCACCTCAGCCCCCTGGCGTTCGGCGAGGCTCAGCGTCTCCTGAATGCGATCCTTGGCCTCGTCCCGCAGATGCTCCTCGGTCGCGGTCTGCACATGCACCGCCATCCAGGACGAGCGCATGCGATCGGCCGAGCGCTGGGCCGCGCGGACCAGCTTTGGCCCCACCTGCGCCTCGTTCACGCAGACCATGATGCGCTCGCGCGTCGGCCAGGGGCCGGAGATCGCATGCGCCTTCATATAGGTCAGCATCTGCGCGTCGACGCGCTCGGCCGCCGCCCGCATGGTCAGTTCGCGCAACGCCGTCAGATTGCCCCGGCTGAAGAAATGGGTGATGGCCCGAGCCGCCTGATCCTTCACATAGACCTTGCCCTGCTTAAGCCGCTCGATCAGGTCTTCCGGCGGCAGGTCGATCAGTTCGATATCGTCGGCCTCGTCCAGCACGCTGTCGGGCACGGTTTCGCGCACGCGGATGCGGGCGATGCGCGCGATGATGTCGTTCAGGCTCTCGACATGCTGAATGTTAAGCGTGGTGTAGACGTCGATCCCGGCGCCCAGAATCTCGGCCACGTCTTGGTATCGCTTGACGTGGCGGCTGCCGGGGACGTTGGTATGGGCAAGCTCGTCCACGATGGCGAGGCGCGGGCGACGTTTCAGAATGGCGTCGATATCCATCTCATAGAAGATGCGGTCGCGGTAGACGATCTGCTTGCGGGGCAGCATCGTTAGCCCCTCGATCAGCAATTCCGTCTCGGCCCGGCCATGGGTTTCGAGAATGCCGACCAGAAGGTCCACGCCCTCTTTCCGCCGCCGTTGCGCCGCCTCCAGCATGGCGTAGGTCTTGCCCACGCCCGGCGCCGCGCCCAGGAATATCTTAAGCCGCCCGCGCTGTGACTTCTTAAGCTCGGACAGCAGCGCCTCGGGCTCGGGGCGATTGGCGTCCTCAGCCATCGCTGGCGCTTGGTTTTGGTGACGGACTCATAGTCAGACTTTAGAACAGATTGCGACCCGTGGGAATCGCCACGCTTTCATGGCCGTGTTGTGGGGGCGGGCGCCGCCAAATGCGCCACAAACGCTTGAATGGCGCCTCCAAGACGTTACCGAGGCCATGATGCCAAACCCTTTATTGATCGCCATCGGCGCCGCCACCGCGATGATCTGCCCATTCATCAGCGGCGGCGCCGCGGCGCAATTGGCCGCGACGGCGCCATTTCAGGCGACCTGCCGGATCGATGACGCGATACCGTCCGCCGAGCGTGACGCCGCCGACGATACTGCGCTGGCGCTGACGCGCGACCTGGCGAACGAACTGCCGAACGATGTCTACGCCGCCATGTTGCCCACCGCGCGCGCCGCCATCAGCCTGGACAATCTCGGCATGATCACCAGACTGATCAACGTGACCGGCCCCTATGAGGATATCAAGGTGGCGCATACCTATCTTGTGGAGGGGCAGGGCGCCGGCAGGAAATCGCAGCCGGTATTGTGCGGCAAGTCGCTGAACGATCCGGACCGTGTATCCGTCGCCACGCAGCCAGTTCCCAAACAGTTTTATGTGGAAGTGACCGCGCACAGCCTCAACAACGACTGGTCGATGGTCGCCTATTTGGTCCCGGGACTAGACGGCCTTCAGGTCGCCTCGTTCAACTTCAACGCCTCGGCCATCTCGGGCCGCGCCGCCCGCGACCTGTCCCGGCTGGCGCGCGCCCAGGCCGCGCAGGGTCACGCCCTGAACGCGGCCTTGCTCTATCGGGCGGCCGAGGAAATGGCCGGGCGCGGGCCGAACCTGACCCCGGTTTGGAAGACGGATATCGACAACGCTGTCGCGGCGTTTCAGCCGCCGCCGGAACTCGCCGGCAAACCGCCCTTCCGATGGCGGTTCGGCGACGATGTTTTCACCGTGGACAAGGCCGGCCTTATCGGCGCCGCCGGCGGACTGGATGTCATCATCGACTACAGCCCTGCGCGCTGGCCAAGCGACGCCGCCGCCGACGCGGAAAATAGGCGCCTCATAACCGCGCTGGTAAAGGCCCACCCAGAACTCGCCGGCAGCTTCGCCGATATTGTCGCCAGAGCGCGCAAGCCGGACGGGACCGGGCTGTTCTCGACCGTGTATGAATTCGGCAAAGGCTTCGCCAAACCGCCAGGTTAGGTCGCGAGAACTGAAGCTTTCGAGCGCCGCCGCAATAAGGCCAGTCCGCCAAGGCTTGCGCCGAGGACGGCGAGCGAGGAGGGTTCCGGCACGTTCACCGACACGTTGTCCAGCAAGGCTGCTTCATCGAGGCCGGGGGTGTTGGTGGTTCCGGCGAAGGACAGGGTGTAGTTGTCACCCAGGGTCAGGTTTACGGAATTGCTATAGGTCGTGAACAACGAGCCGCCGGTCGTACTGACGGCCCCGAAATAGACGATCGTCGACGTGGTGGTATCGAACAGTTCCGCGTTGACGGTCTGATTGCCGGCGCTAGTCTCGTTTCCGCGTCCGGCAAGGGCATAGCTGAAGTTGAAGCTGCCCGATCCCGTGGTATCGGTGAAAGATTGGGAAACGCCGCCGAGCCCCTGAAGCGCCACGACATAGCTGCCGCCGAAACCGGTCTGGGTTGTGGGCGTGATAAAGGGACTGCCATGGCCGGCGTCGCCGACATTGACCAGCGTGGCCCCGTTATACTGATCGGACGAGACGCCGCTCGTCCACAGCCAGCCGCCGACAGTCCCACCGGTGCTGGCGCCGGATCCGCTCACCTCAACCTGGTAAGCGCCGGACGAGAGCGCGGCGACAGTCTCGAAACCGCCATCGGTGATCAAATTGGCGCGCGCGCCTGACGCGGCCGCCAGCAGCCCGGTCGACGCCGCCACGATGAGTGCGATTTTCATGATATTCCTTTTATCGATAATTGGTCGGGCCGTCACGCTCGTGTCGCAGTGCCGACGATGGCTCAATCGCAGGGGTTTGATTAACTTAAAGCAATATTCATGCCAAAAATGCAGTTTATTGATATCGTTAAACAAAAGCACGGACGGCGCGCCGCCGAATTCTAAACTGTAAAATATTCCGACATTGAAATGACAGGTCCGTCGAGCGCGCCGGCGGCTCGGAGCGCGGCGGCTTATTGCACTCTAGAAATCCCAAGGGTGATAGTTTCAAGGCCAGTCAAGGAGAAGTCCCGTCATGTCCCAGCCCCGCCCGCCGTTGCCGCCCTTTACCTATGAAACCGCCGTCCAAAAAGTGCGCGCCGCGGAGAACGCCTGGAACACGCGCGATCCGGAGCGGGTCTCGCTCGCCTATACGGCGGACAGCCGATGGCGCAACCGCGGCGAATTTCTGGAGGGGCGTGCGGCGATCGTCGATTTCCTGACGCGGAAATGGGCGATTGAGCTGGAGTACCGCCTGATCAAGGAAATATGGGCGTTCTCGGATGACCGCATCGCCGTGCGCTTCGCCTATGAATGGCATGACGCCGGCGGCCAATGGTTCCGGTCATACGGCAACGAGAATTGGCAATTCGACGCCTCGGGCCTGATGGAGCGGCGCCATGCATCCATCAACGATGTACCGATCCAGCCATCCGATAGAAAATTCCATTGGCACCGCAACAGCCCCCGCCCCGCCGACCATCCCGGCCTGACCGACCTCGGGCTGTGACGGACGAGCACAACGCCGTCAGTGATCGGGTCCAAACGCCCAGGCGGCGTCCGGGCCCGTGCTGTCCAGCGCCATGTTGAGCGCCAGAACGTTGACCCGAGGCTCGCCGATGAAACCCAGCGTGCGCCCTTGCGTAAATTTCGCCACGATTTTCCGCAGCCGCTCCTCGGATATGCCGCGCGCCTTCGCTACGCGGGGAATCTGGAAATAGGCGGCGTCCGGTGTGATGTCAGGGTCGAGGCCGCTGGCGGAGGAGGTCACTAGGTCGCCCGGCACCTTGATGCCCGGATTGTCCGGCTGGTTGGCGGCCACCGCGGCGGTTACGGACTCCACCAGCTTCTGGCTGCTGGGGGCGAGATTCGTCCCGGAAGAGTTGGTGGCGTCGTAACCGGTCTGCGGCGCCGCTGGCTCGGACGCCGCCGCCTCGGAGGCCGGGGCCGGCGCTGTTGCGTCCGGCGCGGGCGCGCTCGGGTTGGCGGCCGACGGCCGGGGGTGGAAATATTGCGGCTTGCCGAAATACTGGCCGATCAGGCTCGACCCGATCACCGCGTCGCCTTGCTTGATCAGGCTGCCATTGGCCTGATGCGGGAAGATCAACTGGGCAAGGCCGGTGATGGCGAGGGGGTAGGCGAGGCCGGTGATGATCGTCATGACGATCAGCATCAGAACGGACATGCGAAGGGCGGACGCCATGACGGAAACTCCTTGAAACCGGCCGCTTTACGCGAGGCCGATGGCATTGATCAGAAGGTCGATCGCCTTGATCCCGATGAACGGCACGATGATGCCGCCCAGGCCATAGACCAGCAAATTGCGACGCAGCAACGCCGACGCGCTGCTGGGCGTGTATTTCACCCCGCGCAGCGCCAGCGGGATCAATGCGATGATGATCAGCGCGTTGAAGATGATCGCGGACAGGATGGCGCTTTGCGGGCTGACCAGCCGCATGATGTTGAGCGATTGCAGCTGCGGATACACCCCAATGAACAGCGCGGGGATGATCGCGAAATACTTCGCCACGTCGTTGGCGATGGAGAATGTGGTCAAGGCTCCGCGGCTGATCAGCAATTGCTTGCCCACCAGAACCACCTCGATCAGCTTGGTCGGGTCGCTGTCCAGGTCGATCAGATTGCCGGCTTCCTTGGCTGCCGGCGTGCCGCTATTCATCGCCACGCCCACGTCGGCCTGGGCCAGGGCGGGGGCGTCGTTCGAGCCGTCGCCGCACATGGCGACCAGCTTGCCCTCTTTCTGCTCGTTGCGGATCAGCTCCAGCTTGCGCTCGGGCGTCGCCTCGGCCAGGTAATCGTCCACCCCGGCCTCGGCCGCGATGGTGGCGGCGGTCAAGGGATTGTCGCCGGTGATCATCAC
Organism: Alphaproteobacteria bacterium; assembly: GCA_903970575.1. Classification (GTDB taxonomy): domain Bacteria; phylum Pseudomonadota; class Alphaproteobacteria; order BOG-932; family Roseiterribacteraceae; genus BOG-932. The sequence goes on along the minus strand of CAJCJC010000255.1, from coordinate 102 downwards.
CGTGCGGATGCCCATCTTGCGCAGGATCTGGAAACGCTCATGGATGGCCGGCTTGATGATGTCCTTGAGATAGATCACGCCCAGCAGACGGCCATTCTTGGC
>CAJCJC010000254.1 GCA_903970575.1 Alphaproteobacteria bacterium | reverse complement strand
CTGCGCCATGTCGCCGATCGTGACTTGAGGCAATCCCGCCCCCACCGCGCGCCTGCCTAGGGTTTCGAGAAAATCGACCAAATCCGGATGGCCGTAATAGCGTCGCCGACCAAGCCTGATCACCGCGTAACCGGCCCCATCGGCAGGCAGCGCGACGGCGCCCGCAAGACACCCATTCGCCGCCCCGCCAATCGATTCCGCCGTGCCGCTGGTCGGCTCCGCCACCCGGCTCCAGGGATTGCTCGTCGTGGGATCGCCGGCGATTGCTGGCGTACCGATCAGGATAGCGGCCATAAGCATAACCAGGCGCCAATGCCCGGATGACCACCTAAAGCGCATCACCCGGGCGGCGCCCCGAACGTCACTGGCCGGTCGGGTTTGGCTGGGCGCCGCGTGAGCCTGATCCCCTTGACCCATAGACGCAGGGCTTCCCAATGAATGGCCGCGATCACCTTGAGCGTCAGCAGGGGAAAGGAAAGGAACATGGCCGCCAGCGAACCATCGCTCAGCGTCCGTTGCTGTCCATGTAATGCCGTCTTGATAATGATGCCGGCGGCATCCGATGCATTCACCGCCACATTGATCCGTGCGCCTGGCGGCTGAACCTTGAAATCATAGGACATGTCCATGTCCATGAATGGCGACACATAGAGACGCTTCGCGCAGCTTTGCGTTATGTGGCCGCTTTGCGCCGGATCGACCGGCAGTAGATAGGAATGACGCTCGCGGAAGGTATTGTTCACCTCGTAGACGATCGCGGCGATCGACCCGTCGCGCCTGTGGCAGAAATACAGGCTGATGGGGTTGAAGGCGTAGCCGAGAATACGAGGCAGGCAGAACAAGCGAATTGCGCCGCCTCCGATATCGATGCCGGCCTCACCCAGATGCGCCTCGATCTGGGTGCGCAACGGCGTGCTGGTCCCGTCGCCATGATCCCGGTCCAGAAAGCTGAACAGGTTCGGCCGGTTATGGGAGAACAGCCTCAGCGACCGCGTCAGCGCCGGCGCCTCGTCTAGGTCCAACAACATCCAGAACGCGCGGTAACGCAGCCGGTGCCGTTTCGGCCGCACCCGCTCATGCACCACCGACCCCGCATAGATGGCCGAGCGCCAGGCCGTCATGACGCCAGCCGGTCGGGCGCGCTGGGCCCCAGATGGATGCGGCCGGATTCATTGGCCACGCTCCAGGGACGCTTGCCGCCGCCCGCCGCCTCGGCCGCCGCCAGCCCCGCCTGTAGCCCGTCCTCATGAAAGCCCGAGCCGAAATAGGCGCCGCAGAACCACGTGCCGCGCTGCCCCTGCAACCGCCAAAGCCGGCGTTGAGCCTCGATCGCCGCCGCGTCGAACAGCGGATGCTCGTAAATCTCTTCATGGATCGCATGCCCCGCCCGGGGTGTGCGATAGGGATTCAGCGTAACGAACAAGGGGGAGCTTTCCCGAACGCCTTGAAGCTTGTTCATCCAGTAGGTAACGCAAACCCCCGCGTCAGGGCCGGCCTCGCGATTCGACAGGTAATTCCAGGCGCACCAAACCTTGCGCCGACGGGGCATGAGGCTCTCGTCCGAATGCAGCACCGCCACGTTCCGGCTATAACGAAACGCGCCCAGTATCGCCATCTCATCCGGGCTTGGGTCCGCCAGCATCTTAAGCGCCTGATCGGCGTGCGCCGCGATGACGACGCCATCGAATATTTCGGCGCCGCCTTTTGTATCGACCACCGCAACCCCGGTCGCCGTCCGGGTGATGCGTGCCACCCCATGACCAAGGCGGATTTTATCGGCGTATCGCGCCGTCAGCCGGGAAATATAATTGCGGCTGCCGCCCTTCACCGTTCGCCACAACGGCCGGTCGGTGACCGTCAACAAGCCGTGATTGTCGCAGAAACGGATCAACGAAGCCGCCGGATAATCGCGAATCCTTTGGGCCGGAGTCGACCAGATCGCCGCCGCCATGGGCAGCAGATGGTCCGTCTGAAAGGCGTCGCCGAACCGGTTCCTATCCAGATAGGCGCCAAGCGTGGTGATTACCCCCTCGGGTTCGGTAAAGGCCGGCGCTAAACGATAAAACCGCGCAAGATCGCGCAGCATGGACCAGAAACGCGGGTTCAGGAGATTGCGCTTCTGCGCGAAAAGCTGCCCCAGATTCGACCCGCCATATTCGAGCCGCCCGTCATCCAGCGACACCGCGAACGACATGTCCGAAAGCTCGGTCGGAACGTCCAGATAGCGGAACAGGGCTGTGAGATTGGGGTAATTGGCCTCGTTATAGACGATGAAGCCGGTATCGACCGGGATGGGAGAATCCACCGTATTGCTGTGGCCGCCGATTCTGTCCGCTTGCTCGTAAACCGTGACGTCGTGCCGATGGCTCAAATGCCACGCGGCGGACATACCGGAAATGCCGGAACCGACGACGGCGATTTTCAGTCGCTCGATAGCTCCATCTTGCCTAACGTTCTTCACCGATCGCTCCGCGACATCCGGACGGCGCCACGCGCGCCTGTTTTTAACACTATTAATGGCCTTGCCACTGTATACGGCGAGATATCGGATAAGGATGTCGTTTGATCCGATAATGCTACGACGCCGTAGGAGTTATCACAAAAGGCCGGCGCGCGGCGTCTTCTAAGGATTTTGCATTGCCTGATTTTCCTTTGATCCTACTGACTGCGATAGGCTTGTCGCTCATAATGACGTTAGCATGGATTTATCAGAAGAGCGTAGGAAACGCGGGCTGGGTCGATGTGTTCTGGACAGCCGGCATGGGTCTGGCGGGGCTCGCCCTGGCCCTCGCGCCGATCCCCGGCCGGTCATGGCCAACCGATCGCCAGGCGCTGATCTCAATTCTCGTCACGTTTTGGGCGCTACGCCTCGCAATCCATCTGGCGCGCCGCGTGGCCCAAGGTCCCGAGGATGTGCGCTATGCCAATTTCCGCACTGAATGGGCGCCGCGCTTTCAGCTTTATCTCTTCGGCTTTCTCCAAATACAGGCGGCCGCGGCGATAGTGCTGACCCTCTCGGTACTGCTGGCCGCGCGCAATCCGGTCTCCGCGATCCGCCCTCTCGACTGGCTGGGCGCGGCCCTGCTGGCGGTCGCGATCGTCGGCGAAGCCATCGCCGACGCACAGCTTGCGCGTTTCAAATCCGTCCCGGCGAACCGCGGTCGGGTCTGCGATGTCGGCCTGTGGGGTTGGTCCCGCCATCCCAATTACTTTTTCGAATGGATCGGCTGGCTCGCCTATCCGGTCATGGCGATCGATCTTTCAGGGCGATATTCCTGGGGATGGATGGCGTTTTCCGCGCCGGCGTTCATGTACTGGCTGCTGGTGCACGTCTCCGGCATCCCTCCGCTGGAGAAACAGATGCTGCGTTCGCGCGGCGCCGCCTACAAAGCCTACCAGGCCGCCACCCACGCTTTTTTTCCGTTTCCGCCCCGCCGCGCCTCAGCCGGCGCGCCTGAAAAAGCTAAATCATGAGTCTTAAGACCGCCGCCATAAACGCCTTTGAGCGTCTGCCGCTTCCGGATTCGGTGACCTCCGCCGGAATAACCTATCTGGTCGATCATGCGAGGCGGTCGCTCCGGCATGAAGGCTTCTGCGACGCCCAGTTCCGGCGCGGCATGGACGGTCGCCCGGTCGCGGAACACGCGGCGACGGCGAATCAACAGCATTATGAAATCCCTGCCGCGTTCTTCGGCCTCATCCTTGGGCCGCGCCGGAAATATTCCTGCTGCCTCTATGACGGGCTGGATGATACGTTGGCGCTGGCGGAGGATCGCGCCCTCGCCGACGCCTGCGCCCATGCCGCGCTGGCGGACGGTCAGACGATATTGGAGCTTGGCTGCGGCTGGGGTTCGCTCACCTTATGGATGGCGGAGCATTACCCAAATGCGTCGATCACCGCCGTCTCCAACTCCCATGGCCAGCGCCTCTATATCGAGGCGGAGGCCAAACGGCTCGGCTACGCCAATCTGCGGGTGCTGACCGCCGACATGAACGATTTCATGCCGACAGGTATGTTCGATCGCGTGGTGTCGGTGGAGATGTTCGAGCATATGGCGAACTGGCAGCCGTTGCTGGACCGCGTGAGGCGCGCGCTGAAGCCGGACGGGCGCTTGTTCCTGCATGTATTCAGCAACCTGCACGCTCCCTATCGGTTCGATCGGGACAATAAGGAAGACTGGATCGCTCAGCATTTCTTCACCGGCGGCATCATGCCGAGTCATGGCCTCATCAGGCAGTTCGGCGATATCTTTCAGGTCGAGGACGAATGGTGGCTCTGCGGCGTTCATTATCAGCGCACGGCGGTCGATTGGCTCAAGAACTACGACGCCAACACCGATGCGCTCGCGATTATCCTGCGGCAGGTTTATGGCGCCGACTGGCTCCTATGGCGGCGTCGCTGGCGCATTTTCTTTCTCGCGACCGCGGGCCTCTTCGGTAACGCGGACGGGAGCGAATGGGGCGTCAGCCATTATCGCCTTGCGCCTGTTCCCTGACGCGGCCAAAGAGCGACAAAGCTATTCTATCGGAAGGGAATCCTGTACCTAGACAGCCCTACGAAAACCCGTCGCGGAGACCTTTCCAAAAGGGCGCATGGCCGAGCAGATCAGGACCCTCAGCGACGAAACGAATTTCGACGAAGAACTCTGGCCGATTCTCCTGGCCATGACGCGGGATGGCGGCCCAACTATCGCGCCTGACGAAGCCGCCGGTTGTTCATCGTGGAATCTTTATGCGCCGCTCGCCGGCGGCAATCACGCGCCGGCCTTCGTTATTGGTCAGTTGGGCCAGTCGCTCGATGGCCGCATCGCCACGGCCACGGGGAACTCCCACTACATAAACGGCCCGGAATCGATCCGGCATTTGCATCGGCTCCGTGCGTTGGTCGATGCGGTGATTGTCGGGGTCGGCACCGTGATCGCCGACGATCCAAGGCTGAATGTTCGTCATGGCGTCGGCAGGAGGTCCGAAGCCCCCGGTCCGGCCAGGATCGTCATCGATCCCGGCGGACGCTTGATGCCCGGCGCCAGGGTTCTGGCCGAGGATGGGGCGCCGGTCTTCGTGGTGCAGGACCGTTCGCAGCCTCGCCCCCCATGCGTAACGCCGATCACCCTGCCGTCCAACCACGGCGCGATCGATCCCCACGAAATCGTCGCGGCCCTGGCCCGGCAGGGTTATCGTCGCATTTTGGTTGAGGGCGGGGGCGCCACAGTCTCGGCTTTTCTTGCTGCCGGAGCGCTCGATCGGCTCCATTTATGCGTGGCGCCGTTAATCATCGGCTCCGGGCCCATC
>CAJCJC010000253.1 GCA_903970575.1 Alphaproteobacteria bacterium | reverse complement strand
CGCGGCAATCCAGGAGTCCCAGGTACCGACAGCCTGGATCGCCACGCTTCGCTCGCGATGACGGCCATTATATCCGGCGAAAATGAATGGCGTTTGGATGAATTCGAATTCATAAGCTTCTTCCAGGCGTGGCCGATGGTTGCGCGTAAACCAGGGGGACGATGCGCGCCATGAAGATCGGCTTTTCCATTCCCGCCTTGACGTCGATTCCGATAAAAGCCGGCGACGAGGGCGGCTGGCGGGTGCGGTATCGGCGCGGTTATGAAATCTGCCGCATCGCCGAGGATCTCGGTTTCGATTTCGGGAGCATCGGCCATCATCGCTTCGACCAGGATACGGTCTATGCATCATCGCCGCTGACCGTTCTCGCCGCCTTGGCCGCGCGAACCACGCGGCTGCGACTGGGCACCAATATCGCCATCCTGCCGCTGCAAAACCCGGTCGAATTCGCGGAGCAGGCGGCGACGGTCGACGAAATTTCCGACGGGCGCCTTTTTCTGGGCGTGGGCATCGGCTACCGGCCCTACGAGTTCGAAATGATCGGCCTCAACTTCAAGGAGCGCGTGTCCCGCACCGAGGAGGCGGTGGAGATTCTGCGGCGCTGCTGGATGGACGAGCCGGTCCATTTCAGCGGAAAGCATTTTCAGATCAACGGCGCCACCGTGATGCCAAAGCCGGTGCAACGCCCGGGCCCGCCCATTTTCATCGGCGCCTACGCGGAGCCCGCCATATTGCGCGCGGCGCGGCTCGGCGACGGCTGGCTGACGGATAATAGTTCTTCCGTCACCATGCTGGCGCCGCAAATCGAGCGCTATCGCGCGGCGGCGGCGCTGGCGGGGCGCGCAGGAATGGTGGCGCTCAATCGGAAAGTCGGCATCGCGGCGACGAGGCGAGAGGTGGAGCAAACCTGGCTGCCGGAAATTCTGAACGCCTATCGCGGATATGTCAGCACAGGTCTGCCGGTCGCCGACAAGGCGTTCGAGGCCAAGCTGAAATCGGGCGACAGCATGAGTCTGAGCGATATTCCATCGGATTTGTTTATCGCCGGCTCTCCGGCCGACTGCATCGAGGGGCTGAAGAAATGCGCGGAAATCAGCGATTGCGAGTACGTGGTCGCGGATTTCGATACCGGCGCGGACGGCGCGGATTATGAAACGATCCGGATCGCCATCGAACTGTTCGGCCGAACGGTCCTGCCCGCCTTTCATTGATCCCGTCGCGGGTCGGGATGGAAAACCGCATTTCGATTGACTAAATTCGCCTTAAGCGCGCAGCTTTGGCCGCCAAGGGGAACGACATGCCAATCAGGGAGGCAAACCGGATGGGGGCAGTCGCCCGGCGCCGGTCAACATCGTACGACGTCGCCGAAAGGGCCGGCGTTTCGCAATCGGCAGTATCCCGCTGTTTCACGCCGGGCGCGAGCATATCGCCGGCGTTGCGCGAGCGGATCATGGTGGTGGCGCGCGACCTCGGCTATCGGCCGAACGCGATCGCTCGGGGGCTGATCACAAAACACAATAATCTCATCGCGGTGCTGATCACCGCGGCCGGCAATTTGTACTATCCCCAATTGCTGTTCGAACTGTCCAACCGCTTGTCAGAGCGCGGGATGCGCGTGCTGCTGTTCGCGGTCGAGGCGGAAGACAAGGTCAGCGACATCCTGCCCGAGGTTTTCGCATATCAGGTGGATGGGGTGATCTCGGTAACGCGGCTATCCGACGCCCAGATCGCCGAGTTCGAGGATAACGGAACGCCGGTGGTTCTGTATAACCGCCTTCCTGCCAACCACCCCGTCAGCGCCGTGATCTGCGACCACGAAGCCTGCGGCCGCATGATGGCGAGCGCGCTGTTGGATGCGGGGCATCGCCAGTTCGGCATTATCCGCGGCGCCGATTTCGCCCAGGTGGTGGCGCAGCGCGTCGAGGGAATCGCGTCATGCCTGGCGGCGGCGGGCATAACCGGGGTGGCGATGGCCGACGGATTCTCAACCTATGAAGGTGGCGCAAAGGCGCTGGACGCGATCTTGCGGATCAATCCCAATGTCACCGCGATTATCGCGGGGAACGACATCATGGCGATCGGCGCGATCGATCATGCCCGCATGTCGCTCAAACTGGAAATTCCCCGGCAAATTTCGATTACCGGCTTCGACGGAATCCCCCAGGGGCGATTGAACGCGTACGATCTCTGCACCATCAGCCAGCCCGTCAATCATATGGCCGAGGCGGCGGTGACGATATTGGCGGAGCGTCTGGTGAACCAATCCCTCCCGGCCGAAAGGCGAGTCTTCGAGGGACAGTTCATCGTTGGCGCGTCCGCCTTGATTGGGAAATAATCCGGTTGCAAAATGATTGCATCCGAATTCAATCGGTGTAATCCTCGACATTCCGGAGCCAAATAGACGCGCGATCCTTAACTCCCGCCGGACGGATTGTCATAGTCAAAGCCCTGTCCAAGACGCCACCCGACGATCAGCCCAGCCTGTCGCTGGGAAAAACGGCCGCCTTCGCCATCGCGTTGTGGCCGCTCACGATTTCGTCGTCCGCGCTGTCCGTGTCGACGGCCTATTACAGCGTCGTGCTTGGGCTGCCGCTGACGGTCCTGGCGCTCAGCCTGACGGCGGGCCGGATCGTCGACATGTTCACGGACGCCAGCGTCAGCTATCTTTCCGATAATATCGTGACGCGCTTCGGCCGCCGTCGGCCCTGGATCATTGTCGGCACGCTGCTGTTCATCCCGACGCTGTGGATCACGCTGGTTCCCGGTCCGGGCTTCAGCACGACGACATACGCGATCGGCCTGTTTCTGTATTTCACCGCGCTTACCGCCGGGACGATCCCATTTCAGGCGCAAAGCAGCGAATTGTCCACTAATTACGCCGACCGCACCCGCATCAATGTCTGGCTGAACGGCGTCAACGCGGCGGCCGTCCTCTCCAGCTATGTCATCCCCTTCCTGTTGATCGACAAACGCACCTATGGCTGGCGACTTGGGTTGGGTAACTGGCTGTCTCCGATCCATTGGCGGCCGATCGGCTGGCTGAGCGACCTTCTGCGGACGGCGCCCGCCGTCGGCGTGGAGAGTTATGGACCGCAGATGCTTGTGGTCGTGGTTCTGGTGACGATCACGGCGCCGATCTGCATCCTGATTTACGGGCTCAACATTCCGGACGGCACATCCAAGTACAAGGTTGAAAAAAGCCCGCTGCTATCGGCGATCCGCAACCCCATTTTTCTGCGCTTCTGCATTGGCTATCTACTTCTCATGACCGGATATTTCGGGCGGTTCGGCCTGATGGCCTTCATTCTGGTCTATCTGTTCCAAAGCGCCGACATCCTGTTGCCGATGTTCATCATCATGTTCGTCACAGCGTTTCTGGCGGTGCCGATCTGGTCTTACATGTTTAATTTGTGGGAACGCCGCACGGTTATCGCGATCGCCGCGATGATGGAGGCCGTGGCGCTTCTGGTCTTGATCGTCTGCCCCAAGGGGCCGGGGCATGATTGGGTGATTCTCGTATCGGCGGTTCTGATGGGTTTTCCGGGGCAAACCCTGATGCAGACGCCCTATCTCATCGCCGGGGAATGCGCGGAATATTGCAAGCTCAAGAACGGTTATGACGCGCGCGCGCTCCATATCAGCGCGATCAGCCTCATCATGAAATTCGGCAATGTCGCGGCTGGGATTCAAGTCTCGGCGGCGGGGCTGCTCGGCTTCAAGCCGGAGAATGGTTTCTCGGACTCATCGCAATGGATTCTGGAGAGCCTTGGTCTTTGGGTCCCGATCGTGCTGGTGGTCTCGGGCGGGCTTTTGATCCTCACGCATCCGCTGACCCGGCGCCGTCAGAACACAATTCAGCGGGCGCTGGCCAGAGGGCTGCAGCGACAATCCGTTTTCCTGGGGTCGCCGCCCGTGATCGCCGATTAGCCGACGCGCAGGCAAGGTTTAGCGCCGTCAAAGTGCCCCCAAAGAATATTGCATTCGAATTCAATCGATGTAATCCTTGGTTTTGTCGGGCGCATCTTTCGACCGACCGAGGGCTCCGTTCGGAGGATTTGCATGTTCCATATGGGTTGGTTCGTCGGATACGGCTTCGGGGTGCAATCCTGGAACCAAACCTGGTCGGGCGCGGGCGGCGTCGAATGGTACAAGCCTGATCTCTATATCGACATGGCGCATGCGATGGAACGCTCAGGCTTCGACTACATGATGATCGAGGACAGCTCATGCATCCCCGATATCTTCGGCGGTTCGATGGAATCGGTTCTAAGGAACGCCCACGGCGCCCCGAAGCATGACCCGATGGCGCTGGCGCCCATTCTGGCCGTCAATACAAAGCATCTCGGCATCGTCGTCACGGCGGCGACGAGCTTTTATCCGCCCTATCTGCTGGCGCGCCTTAGCGCAACGCTGGACCATCTGAGCGAAGGCCGCTTCGGCGTGAATCTCGTCACCGCGTCGAGCGATCGGGCGGCGCAGAATTACGGGCTCGACAAGCATTACGAGCACGACCTCCGCTATGAGATGGCGGATGAGTGGGCCGAGCTGGTCGTGAAGCTTTGGGATAGCTGGGAGCCGGACGCGGTTGTGCTGGACGAGAAAAGCGGCGTTTTCGCGGACCATACAAAGGTGCATTACGCCAATTTCGAGGGCAAATATTACAAATCGCGGGGTCCGCTTCAGGTGATCGCATCGCCGCAGCGCCGTCCCGTCATATGCCAGGCCGGAGGATCGGAGGCCGGCAAGGCTTTCGCGACCCGATGGGCGGATACCGTCGTGGCGGCGGCAAGGGGCGTCGATCACATGAAGCAGGCGCGCGCCGACATGACCGCGCGGCTGCTGGCGGCGGGACGCGATCCGAACTCCTGCAAGATGCTGTTCCTCATCATGCCCGTCCTGGGCGAAACCAAGGACGAGGCCATGGAAAAGCGCCGGCGCATCGTGGAGGCCCGCAAACAGGACGTGGAATTCATGTTGCAAACCATGTCCTACGCCAGCGGCCAGGACTTTTCAAAATACGATGTGGACAAGCCGCTTCCCGAATTCGACACCAATGGCCACCGCAGCACGATCGCCGATTTCGCGCGCAGCGCCAACGGGAAGACGCTCCGCGAAATGGCGGCGTTCCGCACCATGGAATCGATCGAGCTGGTGGGAACCCCAGATTCGGTCGCGGCCGAAATGAGCGAGGTGATGCAAGAGGTCGGCGGTGACGGATTCCTGATCGGCAACGCGGTAGAGCGCCGCCAGATCGCGGAAATCTGCGACGGGCTGATGCCGGCGTTGCAACGACGCGGGGTAGTCCGGACCGAATATGCGCACAAGACGTTGCGCGAAAACCTGCTGGCGTTTTAGAGGATTCATGAACCTGATCGAGCAGCGTCGAATCATCCGCACCCCAATACCGGGTCCCAAATCGCTGGCTCTTCACGAGCGCCGTCTTAAGGCCGTGCCTAAGGGGATGCCGGCCGTCCTGCCCGCCTATATCGAACGCGCCGAGGGCGCGATCCTGTTGGATGTGGATGGCAACCAGATCATCGATTTCGGATCGGGGATCGCCGTATTGGGCGTGGGACATAGCGCGCCCGAGGTCACGGCGGCGGTGCGGGAGCAGATGGACGCCTTCACCCATACCTGCTTCGCCATCTCGCCCTACGAGGCCTATGTGGAGGTAGCCGAACGGTTGAACGAGCTCACGCCCGGCGCTTTCGAGAAGCGCACCGTGCTGGTGAATTCTGGGTCCGAGGCGGTCGAGAACGCCGTGAAGATCGCCCGGAATGTGACAGGGCGTTCGGCGATTATCGCCTTCGAACACGCCTATCACGGGCGCACGAATCTCACGATGGCGCTGACGGCCAAGAACATGCCGTACAAGCAAGG
>CAJCJC010000252.1 GCA_903970575.1 Alphaproteobacteria bacterium | reverse complement strand
GTCCCGCCAGGCCGACAGCGCGGCCCAGCACCACGGCGTCCTCGATGGCCATGGCGGCGCCGAGACCGAGGAACGGCAGCATCGGGTGAGCCGAATCGCCCAGCAGCGCCACCCTCCCCTGGGTCCATATATCCAGGGGTTCTCGGTCGTACATGCCCCATTTGGCGGTGCCCTCCAGCGGCGCGGCCCGCGCCAAGCCCTGGACGTCCGGGTGCCAGCCATCGAACAGCGCGACCAGTTCATCGGATGGCACGCGTTCCGACCAACCCTCGCCTTTCCAGTTGTCGGAGTGGATGAAGGCGACGCAGTTCACCTGCGCGCCGCGCCTGATGGAATAGCGGAGCAGGGATTGCCGGGGCGCGATATAGGAGATCGATCCGCCGGCATGCATATACGGCGCCGCGTCCTCCATCGGGACAAGGAAGCGATAAACGACCCGGCCGGTGAAGCGCGGATCCTCCAGGCCGAACATTTGCTGGCGAACCAGGGACCGGATGCCGTCGCAGCCGATCAGCGCCGCGCCCCGCACCCGCTTACCGTCGGCGAAGATGGCGGTGACGCCCGTTTCGTCCTGTTCGAAGCCCACGAATGCGTGGCCGAGATGAAGCGCTGTTGGGTTCAGTCCCTCAAGTGCGTCCTTGAGGATCGTGAACAGATCGGCGCGATGAATCTGGTTGACAAAAGGGAGGTCGTCCGCGTGGAAAACCTTTTCCGCGAACCCGCCGCCGAGCGGTTCGCCGGTCTGGTAATGGAGTGCCCCGCCGACCTGCGGCAGATCCGCCGCCGCCCGGATGATCTCCCTCAGACCCAGCGCGTAAAGTCCCTTGCTGGCGCTGACGCCGAGGCTGATCCCGGCGCCGACATCGCCGATTTCGGCGGCACGCTCGAAGACCTGAACCGCGAAGCCTTGCCGTTCCAGCGCCACGGCCGCCGTCAAACCGCCGATGCCGCCGCCAATGATGAGAATAGGGTGTGTCATTTTAGTCAGCCCAGGAAATCGCGTAACTCGGTGGCGAATCGATCGACGCCAACCTCGAAGACGCTGTATGTCAGATCGTCGGCCAGAACGAGCTTCGCATTGGGGATCAGCTTGGCGGCCGAGATGGTGTAGGGATAGGTCGTGTCCTTGACCGCGATCACCAGGGTCGGCACGGCGATAGCCGGGAGGCGTTCGGCGGCGGGATAGCCCCACACGGCGATATACGGCCAGGTCGCGCGCTGCATGGGCTTGACCATCTCCGCGAAGACGGCTCCCGCCCGGTCGAGCGGAACGCTCGGATCGCGGCCCGTCACGACCATTCTCCAAAGCCCGCGCAATTGCGCGAAGGTGGATTCGCCGTCCTCGTCCAGCGGCGGCGCGTTGATCGCGTCGTGCAGGCGGCTCGTTCGTTCCTCGCCGGTTCGAAAGGGAACGCCGCACAAGACCAGCCGACGGACCAGATCGGGCCGCGACGCCGCCAGTTCCGCCGCGTAATACGTGCCGGAGTGAAAGCCGAACACATCCACCGGTCCGTCTCCGTCCGGCCCATGACCAAGCGAGGCCAGGCCCTCCGCGAAGGCCTGGGCGTAGCCGTCAATCGATTGCGGCTCCGGCGGCCGGTCGGACATGCCATTGCCGGGCGTGTCAAACGCGATCACGACCCGGTCGCGGGCCATTTCCGCGACCAGATTGCTGTATTCCAATGACGAAGACGGGTTTTGATGCAACAGCACCAGCGGAGTTTTGTCGGTCGGGACGACTGGTTCCCCGTGGATGTAATGCAATTGCCCAAAGCGGCACTTGGTATATTTTCGCTCGACGATCGCGGTTGGCGTTTCGCTCACGGTTGCGTCCTGGGCTGGGTACAGTGGAAATACGAAGCAGCGATAGCGTGGTCTTTGGCAAAATGCCAAAAGGAATCCGCCTTGTCCGACTGGCGGACGCTTTCGCGCCGCTTTATCGGGATCGACAACATCATCGGGTAATCTAAGATCGTTCGCGCGCGGGACAATCCCGACGATGCGCCAAGCCCACCCCAAGGATGTTCAATCCTATCGCTCATAACCTGCAACATACGGGCGCGCCCGGCGACGATAGCTCTTGCTACCCAGGCGCCTTTCAGGCTTGGCGGGTGGTGGTCGTCATCTTCATGGCGTCGGTCGTGTCGACGATCGACCGGGGCATTTTCTCTCTCGTGATCGACCCCATTCGTCACGACCTCCAAATCAGCGATGTGCAAATCAGCCTCCTGCAAGGCCTGTCATTCGGTATCCTCTACGCCACCGCGGGCATAGCCCTTGGGCTTACCGCAGACAGATACTCCCGCCGCCGCCTGCTTGCGCTGGGTGTTCTGGTCTGGAGCCTGGCCACCGCGCTGGGGGGGATGGCGCAAAACTTCGAACAGATGTTCGCCACCCGCGTCATGGTGGGCTTGGGCGAGGCGGCTCTTGGGCCGTGCATGGTGTCGATGGTCGCCGATCTATTTCCGCCGAACCGGCGGGGGCGCCCGATCAGCATCTGCCTGATGGGGCAAGCGGCGGGGGT
>CAJCJC010000251.1 GCA_903970575.1 Alphaproteobacteria bacterium | reverse complement strand
TTGCAGCCGCCCCAGCCCGGAATGACGCCGACGCCAACCTCGACCAGTCCCATATAGGTTTCGGCGTGCGCCTGCACCGCCGAACTATGCAGCGTAATCTCGCAGCCGCCGCCAAGCGCGCGGCCTGCCGGCGCGGACACGACAGGGAAGGGCGCGTATTTCAGCGCCTTATAGGTCATCTGCCCCATGGCGATCATCTGCTCCAGCTGTTCGTACATCGCGATGTTAATCGCGAAGAGAACCAGCCCCAGGTTGGCGCCGACCGAGAAATTATCCCCGTCATTGGCGATAACCAGCGCCTTCCATGCGCCTTTGCCGTCACCGATCGTGCGCATCGCCGTCCCGATCATGGTCATGATCTCGGGATCGAGCGAATTGGCCTTGGAGGTGAACTCCAGGCAGACGACGCCATCGCCGATATCCCACAGGCTCGCCGACGCGTTCTTGGAGATCGGCTTCGAGCGGCGCTTGATGTCCTGCAACAGCAGCACGCCCTCCGCCCGCTTCACGTCGGCATAGGCGCCGTCGAGCGTCAGGAATTGTAGCTGGCCGTTGTCGACGCGGTAAAAGGGGCGTCCTGCCGCGATCTTGAGCAATTTTGGAACCGCCCGACCCTTTGCCGTGAACCGCTCGGCGAGCCAGCCCGTGCCCACCAGGTCCATCAGCTCGAACGGGCCGTATTTCCAGCCATAGCCAAGCTTCATGCCCTCATCGACTTCCAGCAGCGTATCGGCGATCTCCCCCACCAGGTCCGCGGCATAGGCGAAGGTCGGCGCCAGCATGCCCCAGGCGAACGAGGCGGCCTTGTCGTCGCCGGAGAGCAGCGTCTTAAGACCAGTCTTGCGGTCGGCGAGCGCCAGATCGAGCGTTGGAAGGCTCACCGGGCGCACGGGGCGATACTCGCCGGTCGCAAGGTCGACCGCTTCCTTCAGGCGCGCGGCGCCGTTTTTGGTCATGCGGTAGAACCCGCCCTTGCCCTTGCGCCCGGTATAGCCGGTTTCGATCAGCCGCTTGACGATCGCCGAATCGCGCAATTCGGAGCGATAGGCGTCGTCGTCCGTCAGGTTCGAGGCCATGCTCGACGACACATGCGGCATCAGATCGATGCCGATCAGATCGAACAACCCGAACAAGCCTGTCGAGGGGAATCCCATGATTTTGCCCGCCACCGCGTCGGCCTCCTCGACAGTCAGGCCGGAATCCTCGGCGGCGTTCAGGCCCGCCTGCAGCCACATCATGCCGATGCGGTTGGCGATGAAGCCCGGCGTGTCATGGCACCGGACCACGCCCTTGCCGAGCTTCACGTCGCAGAAAAGCGCCAGGGTTTCGGTGACCTCGGGGGCGGTCTTATTGCCCGACACCAGCTCCAGCAGGCGCATATAGCGGGGCGGGTTGAAGAAATGGGTGATCGCGAAATCGCGCTGGAACGCCTCCGAGCGGCCTTCTATCAGCGCCCGCAGCGGAATTGTGGAGGTGTTCGAGCTGACGATCGAGCCGTCCTTGCGCACCGCCTCCAGCTTGCCATAGAGGTCGTGCTTGATCTTGATATTTTCGACGATCGCCTCGACGATCCAGTCGCATTCCGACAGCAGCGAAAGATCGTCTTCCAGATTGCCCGGCGTTATCAGCTTGGCGTTGCGCGCGCTCATGAACGGCGCGGGATCGGTCTTCAACATCTTGGTGACCGCGCCCTTGGCGATCGCGCTGCGGTCGTTCGGGTCCTTGGAGACGATATCCAGCAGGATCACCGGTAGCCCGGCATTGGTCACGTGGGCCGCGATGGCCGCGCCCATGACGCCGGCCCCAATGACGGCGACCTTCTTGATCTCCCGATGCGCGGCCATCACACCGCCTCGAGAATAGTCGCGATGCCCTGTCCGCCGCCGATGCACATGGTGGCGAGGGCGAATTGCTTGCCCTCGCGCTTCAAAAGCTGCGCCGCCTTGCCGGTGATCCGCGCGCCCGAGGCGCCGAGCGGATGGCCCAGCGCCAATGCGCCGCCGTCTATATTCATCTTGCCCATATCTATGCCGAGGTCCTGGATCACAGCGAGCGATTGCGCGGCGAACGCCTCGTTCAGTTCGATGATATCGATATCGGCCAGCGTCAGCCCCGCCCGCTTCAGCGCCTTTTGGGTGGCGGGAACCGGTCCTATGCCCATGATTTCCGGCGCGCAGCCCGCGACGGAAATCGACTTGATGCGGGCCAGCACCTCCAGCCCATGCGCCCTGGCGTAGTCCTCGGAGACGATCATGACCCCCGCCGCGCCATCGGTCAGCGGTGAGGAGGTGCCTGCGGTGACGGAGCCAGCCGCGTCGAAGGCCGGCTTCAGGCCGGCCAGACCTTCGAGGCTGGTCTCGGCGCGGATGGTTCCGTCGGTCGAGACCGCGCCATCCTTGGTCTCGATGGGCACGATCTCGGCGTCGAATTTGCCGGCCGTGGCCGCCGCGCTGGCCCGCTGCTGGGACAAGACGGCGAGTTCGTCCTGCCGCGCGCGGCTGATCTGGTATTGCTTCGCGAGGTTTTCCGCCGTTTCGCCCATCGAAATATAGGCCTGCGGGAATTCCTTATAGAGGGCCGGGTTGGGCGAGGGGTTGAAGCCGGGGATCGGCACGCGCGTCATCGATTCGACCCCGGCGCAAATGAAGACGTCGCCGGCGCCAGCCGCGATCGCGCCCACCGCCATGTGGATCGAGGTCATCGACGAACCGCAGAAGCGGTTGATCGTCGTGCCCGCCACGGAAAGCGGGAGATGTGTCATAAAGCTGAGAAGCCGCCCGAGGTTGAGGCCCTGCTCTCCCTCCGGAAAGGTGCAGCCCAAAATCAAATCCTCGATATCCTCGGGTGCTATCCCGCTATCCGCCACCAGCTTGGCCACGACCTGCGCCGCCAGATCGTCCGGGCGAGTCCGCGCGAAAGCGCCCTTAGTGGCGAATTGAAACGGCGACCGGCGAAAATGGGTGATAACGGCGTTGGGCATGCAAGGCTCCGGGTCAAGCCACGATCCACTGCCGGCTCGGCGGCGTGGACGGGGCTTCTCAAAGAACGTCAATACCGCGCTAGATAGGCGGTTGACCGCCAACAGGCAACCAGGGTCGGGACAGTTGGATTCATCCGTTGGCGCGCGGTGATTGTTCGAGCGCCAACTCCTCCTCGATCAGCGCCTTCCGCGATAATTTTCCGATCAGTGTCTTGGGCAGAGGCGCGTCACGAAACTCGATGAGCTTCGGCATTTCGATTGGGGACAGCTTGTCCTTCAGAAAGTCGCGCAATTCCGCGGCGGTCAGGCTCATGCCAGGCCGAAGCTTGACCCAGACCTTGAGGGTTTCGCCGCGATACCGGTCCGGAACGCCACCGGCGACGCATTCCTCCACCGCCGAATGGCGATAGATTTCCTCCTCGACCTTGCGCGGATAGATCTTATAGCCAGAGGCGATCACAATATCCTTCAGCCGGTCGACGATATAAATGTAGCCGTCCGAATCCATCGTCCCGATATCGCCCGTATGAAACCGACCGCCCTCCATGGCGAACGTCGTTTCTTCCGGCTTTTCCCAGTAACCCGCCATAACCTGCGGCCCCCTGATGCAGAGTTCTCCAGGTTGGCCCATTGGTACGGGCGTCATTCTGTCATCCATGGAAATAATCTCGACGATGGTCCGGGGGATCGGCACTCCGATCGATCCCGCCTTGTTGACGCCGAGCGGCGGGTTGCAGCACGCGACGGGCGAGGTTTCCGAAAGACCGTAACCCTCCACAAGGGCGCAGCCGGTTAGCTTTTCAAAAGTCTCCTTTACATCGAGCGGCAGGGGCGCGCCGCCCGATATGCAAAAGCGAATGGACGAAACGTCATACTTCGCAAAGTCGGGATAATTGCTGATCGCCGTGTAAATGGTGGGGACCGCGGGAAACAGCGTGGGTCTGGCCTTATTAATCGTCTTCAGCACCTGTTTTACATCAAAGCGGGGCAGGGCGACGATCTCAATCCCGGCAAAAATGGGATGATTGAGCGCCGAAGTCATCGCGAACACGTGAAAGAACGGGATCACCGCGAGAATTCGGTCCTTGCCAGGGATTGTCGCCGGGCAGAACAAGCCCGTTTGCATGGCGTTGGCGTAGAGATTGGCGTGGGTCAGCATCGCGCCCTTCGGCACGCCCGTGGTCCCCCCGGTATATTGCAGGACGGCGACGTCGCGTTCGGGATCGATCGGATGCGGCGTGATTTTGCCCGCCCGCGCGACCATGCGCCGATAGCGCACATAGCGCTTTTCGAGGGGAAGCCGCGCGATGTCCTTACGCTTGGCCACGCGGTACAGCAGGTTGAGGGGAAACGGCAGAATATCCGCCATTGGGCAGACCACGATCGTTTCCAGCCGGCACGCTTCGGCGATGTTCGCAAGCTTTTGGGCGATAGCCGCGACGTCGATGACGATGGCGGCTTTCGCGCCGCTATCCAGTATCTGATGTCGCAGCTCCGTCTCGGTATAGAGCGGGTTGCAATTGACGACGATGCCGCCGCATTTCAGAATCGCAAAAAAAGCGATCGGATAATAGATGCAGTTCGGCAGCACCAGCGCCACGCGGTCGCCAGGCTCGATCATCGATCGCAGGCTGAGGGCGAAGCGGTCGACCAGCATCCCGAGCTTGCCGTAACTGGTTCGCTTGCCCATGAAATTGAAGCCGGGCTTGTCCCCGTGACGCGCCACCGTGTCGTCGAGCAGCGCATAAAGAGGCTTGACCGGCAGCGACGCATGCCAATCGACCCCTTCGGGATAATGCGTCAGCCACGGCCATGCCGCGCCGGCGCATTCAACAGCTGCATCCATTACCCGGTCCTCCCCCAGACCCTCTATCTAAACGTCCGCGCCAGGGACGCAACCCAGGCATTACCTCAATTTTATGCGCGGCTTAGAGAAAAAACCGTTTGGCTTTAGTCCAAACTCCGCGATAAAGTGTTCCACCAGTTCCCGATGGAGTTGGACGACCCTCGGACGAAGGTTAGTTGGTTGTCTCGGTTTGGTCACGAATTCGATAGCGACGGAGGATATTCCGTCCGAACCCGCCTCAAGTGGTTCAACGCCACGAAAGGTTTCGGCTTCGTATCACCGATTGACGGCGCTCCAGATGCTTTTTTGCATGTCTCCGTCCTTCATCGCGCCGGTCTTCAGGAACTTGGCGATCAGGCGGAGTTGGTGTGTGAAATCGGCCAGGGTCCGAAGGGACCGCAGGTCATGCGGATCGTCGAAACGCTGAGCACGGGCATGAGCGCGCCACAGATGCGCCCCGCGCCGCAACCGGCCGCCGAGGAAGAGATGTCGGGAACGGTTAAATGGTTCAAGCCCGACAAAGGCTTCGGTTTCGTTACCGCCGACGATTCGGGCAAGGATGTGTTTGTCCATAAAAGCGTTCTGCGCCGTTCCGGCCTCAACGTGCTTGAGGCCGGCCAGCGCATACAGATGCGTGTTCAAGACGTGGAAAAGGGCCGAGAAGCCACCTGGGTCATGCCCCTTTAAGGCGCGACGCAGCCAACAAGCCGCCCTTGGTGATCGGCGTCGTCCCCTTTATATCACCGTCATGAGCAATATCCTCGTCACCGGCGCCGCCGGGTTTATCGGTAGCCACGCCGTTCTGGCGCTTGCGGAGGCCGGCCATCGGGTCGTCGCGATCGACGATCTGTCCACTGGCCAGCGCTGGGCCGTGCCGGACTCGATGCCGTTCATCGAGGGCGACATCGGTGACCGCGATCTGCTGCGCCGGGTTTTCGCCGACCACGCGATCGACGCCGTCATGCATTTCGCCGGCAGCATCGAGGTTGGCGAGTCTGTCACGTATCCGTTGGCCTATTACCGCAACAATACCGTGGGCAGCCTTGCATTGATCGAGGCCGTGGTCGAGGCGGGCGTGAAACGCATGGTCTTTTCGTCTACCGCCGCCGTCTATGGGGAGCCTGAAAGCCAGCCGATTCTGGAAACGGCGCCGACCCGGCCGATCAATCCTTATGGCTGGACCAAGCTGATGACGGAGCAGATGCTCGCGGACGCGGCGGCGGCGCATGGGCTTTCCTGTGCCGTGCTGCGCTATTTCAACGTCTCTGGAGCCGACCCCGCCGGTCGGGCTGGCGAAAGCATCA
>CAJCJC010000250.1 GCA_903970575.1 Alphaproteobacteria bacterium | reverse complement strand
AACGGGTTCGACGATCAGCGGCTTCAGCGCGCCCAGCCCCGCCGCGGCCAGGTCTCTGGCGATGCCGCGCACGCCCGCGCAATCGGCGCGGTTGGGCGTCAGATTGATCTCGATCACCGGGTCGTCGAGCCCCAGCACAGGCGCGATCGGCGCCCCTACCCGGGCGTCGCCCGGCAATTCCATGATGCCGTCATGATCCTCGCCAAGCTTCAGCTCGCGGGCCGAGCACAGCATGCCGTTGGAAACCACGCCCCTTATCGCCCCGGCCTTGAGCACGTCGCCGCTCGCGGGAATGACGCTGCCGATGGCGGCGAAGGCGGTTTTCAGTCCCGCGCGGGCGTTGGGCGCGCCGCACACCACCTCGACCGGCTGCTCCCGCCCGATGGCGACAGTGCAAACCCTAAGGCGGTCCGCGTTCGGATGCTGGATGGCGGTCAGCACCTCGCCGACCACGAAGGGCGCCAGCGGCGCCGCGCGGTCCTCGATATGTTCGACTTCAAGCCCGATTCGCGTCAGCGTCTGGGCGATCTCGTCCAGCGGCGCGTCGGTTTCGAGGTGATCCTTGAGCCAGGACAGGGTGAATTTCATCGCTGGCCCCTCACCGCGTCAGCCCGAGCCCGAGGCTCGGCTGGTCGAGGAAGGAGAAGCCGTAATGCTTCAGCCACCGCGTATCCGCCTCGAAGAATGTGCGCAGATCGGGAATGCCATATTTCAGCATGGCGATGCGCTCGATCCCCATGCCAAAGGCGAAGCCCTGATAGCGGGTGGAATCGATGCCGCACATCTCCAGCACTTTGGGATGGACCATGCCGCAGCCCAGGATTTCGAGCCAGTCGCCATGATTGCCGAGCTTCAGCTGCCCGCCCTTGCGGGAGCAGCCGATATCGACCTCCGCCGAGGGTTCGGTGAAGGGGAAAAAGCTGGGGCGGAAGCGCAGCGGCAGATCGTCGATCTGGAAGAAGGCGCGCAGGAACTCGGTCAGGCAGCCGCGCAGATGGCCCATATGGGTCGATTCGTCGATCACCAGCCCCTCGACCTGATGGAACATCGGCGTGTGGGTCATGTCGTAATCGGAACGATAGGTGCGGCCGGGCGCGATGATGCGGATAGGCGGCTTTTGGGACAGCATCGTGCGCACCTGAACCGGTGAGGTGTGAGTGCGCAGCACCCGCGCCGCGCCGTCCGCGTCGGGCGACAGATAGAACGTGTCATGCATCTGGCGCGCCGGATGCTCCGGCGGGATATTGAGCGCGGTGAAATTGTTGAAATCGCTCTCGATCTCCGGCCCCTCGGCGACGGTGAAACCCATTTCGGCGAATATTTGGATCAGCTCCTCCATCGTCTGGCTGATCGGGTGGATATGACCCTCCGCCTCCGGCGCCGCCGGCAGGGTGACGTCGATGCGCTCGGCCGCCAGACGCGCGGCCAGGGCGGCCCGCCCCAGTTCGTCCTGGCGCGTGGCGATGGCCGCCTCGACTTCCAGCTTGATGAGGTTGAGCGCTTGGCCGGCGGCCCGTCGCGCCTCCGGGTCCATGCCGCCCAGCATCTTCATGCGCTGGGTCAGCGCGCCCTTCTTGCCCACGGCTTCCACTCGCGCCTGGTCGAGCGCGGCCAAATCCGCCGCCTGGGCGATGGATTCCAGGAGCTTTGCGCTCAGCGTTTCCAAGTCATTGGCGGATGAAGATTCTAGCATGATTCAATCGTTCTCTTCGCCGCCGACTCCACCCCCACCTAGCCTCCCCCATCAAGGGGGCGGGACTCAACTCAGAAGCCCTCCCCCTTGATGGGGGAGGGTTGGGTGGGGGTGACGCACGCAGGCTTGATCAGGACTTTCCCGGAACCGAAAGACACGAAAAAAGGGGCCGTCGCAAGATCGGCCCCTTTGTCGCGTAAACCTGAAAGGTTCAGGCCGCCTGAGCGGCCGCGGCGCCCAGCGCGTTCTTGGCTTGCTCGACGAGCAGGACAAAGGATTCCGGCTCCTGCGCCGCGATGTCGGCCAGAACCTTGCGGTCCACCTCGATGCCGGATTTCTTCAGCCCGTCCATGAACTGCGAATAGGTGAGGCCATTCATCCGCGCGCCGGCGTTGATGCGCTGGATCCACAAGCCGCGGAATTCGCGCTTCTTGTTGCGGCGGTCGCGATAGGCGTATTGCAGCCCTTTCTCGACCTTCTCGATCGCGACGCGATACGCCTTTGAGCCCCGGCCGCGATAGCCCTTGGCGAGATCGAGAACCTTCTTATGACGAGCATGGGCGGTGACGCCCCGTTTTACGCGTGCCATTTTCCGTCTCTCCTCACGCCAGCCAGTAACGTTTGACCTTGTACGCATCCTGGGCGACCAGAATGGTCGTTCCCCGGTTGCGCAGCTTGGCCGATTTGGGCTTGCTGATCAGACGGTGGGCCGTATTGGCCTGCTTGCACTTCACCTTGCCAGTGGCGGTGAGCGAGAAGCGCTTTTTGGCGCCGCTCTTGGACTTCATCTTAGGCATTTTCTATCCTTGGTGGATGGGCGCCCCGAAGAACGCGGATATGAGTGGTTGGGCATGCCATGTGGGCTTCAAGCCCGGCCTCGCCACCCGAAGGGCGCGCTTATACACCGCCCGTGTGTAGGGAGCAAGGTGGCTCAGCGATCGCGCTTTTGCGCGCTATGCCAAATACGCAGAATGGTAACAATGTCGGTGACTTCGTAGACCATGATATACGGTCGTACGATGACAAGTTCGCGCGTGCCGGATAGCAACCCAGGCCGGCCGCGATCGGGAAACTGCTCGAGGCTGTCGCCCGCCGCGACGAGCTCCCGCGCCAGACGTTGCGCTGCCAGTGGGTTATCGTGAGCGATATAGTCAAAAATTCGAAGCAGGTCGGCGTGCGCTGTCGCGCGCCAGATAACCTTCACGGGCGTTTTGGCTTTGGCGGCGGCGCTTTAAGATCTCCGTCCGCGATCCGGAGCAGCCACGCCCGCATCTCCTCATGGGGAACGCCTAAATCAGTGCCGCGGGCCTCGACGACAGCCGCGGTCAAGGCTGCGATTTCCGCAGCGTCATCGTCGAGATCGTGTGCCTGTAATGTCTTTGCCATGAGACCCTATAGCATGAATATTGGTTGAATTAAGCAGCGGGCCAACCTTTTTCCCCGAAAATTGATTGCTTCCTCGAATTCGATGGACGTACCCTCCAAACGCCAATCCCGTTTTCAAGCCCCGGCCACATCCTCCAGTGACATCACCTCCACCGGGGCGCGATTAGGCAGGCGGACGATGACGTCCAGTTCGCCGCCGATCGCCTCGACATAGCTTCTGCGCGTCGAGAGATACATGTCGGTTTGCCGCTCGATCTTGGACACAGCCGGCAACGCGGCGATCACTTCTTGCGGTGTCTTAACCATCTTCATCTTCGACTTCTGGCAAACCGCGAAATTCGATATTACTGTCAGCCAAACGACCGATGTTCAATCAAAGGGGCGGGGATATGATCACGGCGCGGGATTTATCACGGTTATCGGCGGAGCGGATCAAGGCCCATGACCGCGAGGGATGGCTGGCGCTGTTCGAGGAAGACGCCGTGGTGCAGGACCCGGTCGGGCCTTCTGTCTTCGATCCGGAGGGCAAGGGGCATCACGGGCGGGAAGGGATCGCGCGGTTCCACGACATGGCGATCGCGCCCAATAAGGACGTCACCTTCGAGGTCCACGGCTCGTATCTCTGCGGCGACGAGGCCGCGAACGTCGTGACGCTTCATATCACCGCCGGCGACGACTCAAAATTCAAGGTGCCCTGCGTAATCGTCTATAAGGCGTCGCCCAACGGCAAGATCGCCTCGCTGCGGGCGTTTTGGGAGGCGGCGGGCATTCCCGGTTTCTGATTTTCAGGCCGTGGCGGCCAGTCGTCCGATTGCATCTCGATCAGGCGGCTGGCGGTGCGCTCGAATTCCCGCGCATGCAGGCCGGCGTCATGGAGTTCTTCCGGCGGCGCCTCGGCGCTGGCGATCAGCCGGGCGCCCGCGTCATACAGAATATCGACCAGCGTGATCAGCCGCCGCGCCTCGTTCCGCCGCTCGGCGGTCAGCCGAGGAATATGAGAGAGGATCACCGTATCGAAGGCGGCGACGAGCGCCAGATAATCGGCCGCCGAACGGGCCTCGCCGATCAGGTCCGCCGCCGCGAACCACGCCACTTTCGGACCGGCGCGCGGTATGTCGAGGCGGCGTCCGCCGGGAACCGCGATCGCGGCAGGATAGGGCGCGGCGCCGGCCGCCAGATCCCGAAACATCTGGCCGAGTTCCGCCTCCGCCGCATCGTCCGCCGGAACCAGATAGACGCGCCTGCCATGCAGCCGGCCAAGGCGATGATCGTTTTCGCCCGCCACCGCGACGATGTGGACCTTCTGCTTCAACAGCGCGATGAACGGCAGGAACAGCGCACGCTGCAGACCGCCGGCGTAGAGCGCGTCCGGCGCGGTGTTGGAGGTCGACACCATGATCAGGCCGCCGGCGAACAGCCCGGTGAACAAGCGACCGATCACCATCGCATCCGCGATATCGGTGATCTGGAATTCGTCGAAGCACAGCAGCCTGACCTCGCTTGCGATCTCGCGCGCTAGCAGGTCCACCGCGTCGCCGCCATGGCCCGCGCCGCGCAGGGCGTGTAGCCGCGCATGCACCTCCAGCATGAATGCCGCGAAATGTACCCGGCGTTTCCTGGGTTCGGGCGCCGTATCGAAGAACAGATCCATCAACATGGTCTTGCCGCGCCCGACCGGTCCCCAAAGATAGAGGCCGCGCGGCTGCTCGGCTTTTTCGGCGAAGAGTCGACCCAGAAAGCCGCGTGGCGCCGCGTCGGCGGTTAATTCCCGCCACAGGGCGTCCAGCCTTTCGGCCGCGCCCGCTTGCGCGGGGTCCATGGCCAATGCGCCGGCGGAGACGCGTTCACGATAAGCCGCCAGGGGTCCTGAAGGAGATGCGATCATCGATTGCCGCAGTGCAACAAAGATGCCGATCTGTACCGCGAAGCCGCCATCCAAGCAAACGAGGGCTACCGCGCCCGCTTGCGGATAAGGTGGTCTTAGGCCAGTTTGCGGAGTCTTCCGTCAAAGGTAACGCCATGGCCAAGCACGCGCATTCCGAACGGCATTTCCTGGCGTCCGAAACCGTGCGGGACGTGGTGATCGGCATGTCCGATGGGCTGACCGTTCCTTTCGCGCTCGCCGCCGGACTGACCGGCGCCGCGGCGCAAGGCCATATCATCGTCACCGCCGGTTTCGCCGAGATCGCCGCGGGGGCCATCGCCATGGGCCTTGGCGGATATCTCGCCGCGCGGACGGATGCGGAGCATTACCGGTCGGAATATCGGCGGGAACTCCGCGAAACCGAGGAAACGCCGGAAGAGGAGCGGCGCGAGGTGCGGCTCATCCTGACCGAGCAGGGGTTGGACGAGGCGATGGCCGACACGGTCGTCGACGCGCTGTCGCGCGACCCGCACCGGTGGGTCGATTTCATGATGCGGTTCGAGCTGGGGCTCGAAAAGCCGGACTCGTCGCGCGCGCCGGCCAGCGCCGTCACGATCGCCGCGTCCTATGTCGCGGGGGGAATCATTCCCCTGCTGCCCTATATGCTAATCGCCGAGATCGGGCTCGCGCTGCGCGCGTCGATCGTTCTGACCTTAATCGCGCTTGCGGTCTTCGGGGGCGTCAAGGCCTGGATCACGGGGGCGCCGCCCCTGCGCTCGGCGATACAGACCGTTGTGATCGGCGGGATCGCGGCCGGCGCGGCGTTTTTGATCGCCCGCGCGGTAACCTGATTGTTTAGTCGAACCAGCCGGCGCGGCTCAGCACCGCGCGTGTCATCGCGGCGATCAGAGCCTTGAACGCCGGGTCGTCGGGTCCGTTGGCGTCCACCTGACCGGCGGTG
>CAJCJC010000249.1 GCA_903970575.1 Alphaproteobacteria bacterium | reverse complement strand
GCCCATCGCCCGGCGGCGCCCCGCCATTATCGGCCATCGCGCGCACCCATAACGCGCCCGTTCCCAGCAGGGTGGCGGAGGCAAGGCCAGCCAAGCCGATCCGGCGCAACGCATCGCGCCGGGGCGGCGAAAAGGGGAATGGCGGTTCGGAGGCCATGGGTAAATTTGTTTCGCTCACCGACGTCTGATAGCGTCATCATATTGGCTGATGCGTACAATGTCATTCCCGCGACGTGTCGCCACCCTCTCCATCGTCGACCGGTCGCCGCCGGGCTTTTAGCGGTGCCGTTCGCTCACCGCCGGCGCGCTGAAATGGCATACCGGCGCATCGCCGCCGGGGTGCGATCCTTACCCTAGACATGATTATCCAGCGATCCCTTTCCCGCTCTCGAACCGCGCGCGCCTCTTCGGCGGCCGCGCCGGCGATTCTGGTGTTCGGCGCCGTGCTGGCGCTCTGGGAAGCCGCGGTTGACGCTCGTTGGGCGCCGAGAACAATCGCGCCGCCCAGCGCGATCGCGCACGCCGTCTACCGGGATTGGCCCCTGCTGTGGTTTCACATGGAGCCGACACTATTAACGGCTATATCCGGCCTTTTGGCGGCGGGCGCCTTGTCTCTGCTGCTCGCCTTGCTCGTCTACGGCGTCGCGTGGGTCGAGACAACGGTGGTCGCGGTCGCGAATCTTATCGACAGCGTGCCCATTATCGCGCTCGCGCCAGTTCTGACGATATGGATCGGATTGTCGCTTACGATGCGCGTCACGATCACGACCCTCATCTGCATTTTCCCCATCATGATCTCGCTGGTTCAGGGCCTTAGATCGGCCCCCAACACGGCCAACGAGCTGTTCTCGGTACTGGCGGCGTCGCCTCTACAACGATTCCGCATGCTCGCCTTTCCCTATGCCCTGCCCTATCTGTTCGTTGGCCTGAAAATCGCGGCGCCGATCTCGGTCTTTGGCGCCCTGGTCGCGGAATGGACGGGGGCGGAGCGTGGGCTTGGCGTGTTCATGACGGACGCGATGTCCGGCTTTCAGGTGGTCAAGCTCTGGGCGTCGATCGCGGTCGCCTGCGGCTTGTCGGCCGGCTTTTACCTTCTAGTCTGCGCTTTCGAAGCGCTGTCGATTCCCGATAGCGGCCAGCGCCGGGGCGGCGCGAAGTGAGCGCAGCGGAGTCCGTCAGGGGACCGTCTCGCCCATGGCGGAGCAAGCCGCTGGCGGTCGGGCTGCACCGGCTGATTCAGTATGTCGCGCTGCTGATCGTTCTGGCACTCCTGTGGGAGGCCGTGATCTGGGCATTTCGGATTCCATCCTATCTTCTGCCCACGCCATCGGCGGTTCTGACGGCCCTGGCCGATCACGCCGGCGCGGTGCGGCGCGCGGCGCTTTATACGATCGGCTGCACGATCGCCGGCATGGCGCTCAGCGTCGCGGTCGCGCTCTCATTCGCCATCGCGTTCATCGCTTCGGCTTTGCTGGGGCGCGCCTTGATGCCTTTGATGATCGCGGTGCGCGCCGTGCCCATGATCGCGATCACGCCGCTCATCGTCATCATCTTCGGGCGCGGGCCGGGCAACAGCATCGGCGTGGTCGCGCTGCTGACCTTTTTCCAGATCATGCTGGCGGCCCGCAAAGGGTTTACCGCGCCGTCACCCAACATGCTGGAAATGATGCACACTTATGGCGCGAGTTTCTGGCAGATCCACATGAAGGTGCGCATGCCGTTCGCGGTCCCCTACATCTTCACCGGACTGCGCATCGCGTCAGGATCGGCGATCCTCTGCGCGATGTTCGCCGAATGGTTGTCGGGCGTGGGCGGCCTTGGCCATTTGATCCTCGATTCCTACGCCGAGCAGCAATTCGCCCTGATGTGGGCGGCGGTGCTGACCAGCATGATCGCATCCTATCTGTTCCTGACATTTACCATCGTGGCCGAAAGATTTGTGATGGAGCGAAGCCGTTGACCGGCGAGATCGCGGGCCAGGTCGCTCTGGTGACGGGCGCCACGCGCGGGCTTGGCCGCGAACTGGCCCTGGCGTTGGCCGAGGCGGGGGCCGACGTCGCGATCCTTGGGCGCGGCGCGGAAGACGGGGAGAGCGCGGCGGCGGAGGTTCGGGCGATTGGCCGCGACACTTTGTTTGTCGCCGCCGACGTCGCCAGCCAGGGCGATATGGATGCGGCCGCGACACACGTGCTGGAACGCTTCGGCAAGATCGATATCCTGGTCTGCGCCGCAGGCGTCGGGCTGCCCCGCCAGCCGGTCTGGGAAAGCGATGCCGACGATTTCCGGCGTTGTTTCGACGTCAATGTACTGGGCGTCATGCTCGCGCTCAGGGCTGTCTTGCCCAGGATGATCGCGCGGAAATCGGGGCGCGTCGTCGCGATCGGCGGTTCATACGGGCATAAGGGCGTGGCGAATTTCGGCGTCTACGCCGCCTCCAAATGGGCGCTGCGGGGGCTCGTGAAATCGACGGCGCTCGAGGTCGGCGCCCACGGCGTCACCGCCAATTTGATCTCCCCTGGCGGGGTGGAGGGCGACAGGCTGCGGCGGCAATTTCAGGCGTCGGCCGACGCCAACGGCGAAGCCTTCGAGGCTGTGCTCGATCGTTTCGTTGCTGGCTCCGCGCTCAGGCGCCTGGTGACGGGCGGCGACATCGCGGCGGCTCTGCTGCATCTCGTGGGCGAAGGCGGCCGGAACGTCACCGGACAGGACCTCATCGTGGACGCGGGGACGATTGTCTAAAAGGATTTGGCGATCATGATCGATCTTTCGGAATTCAAACGCGACACGCTGGCGCTCCATGCGGGCCGAGACCCGGACGGGAACCACGGCGTTGTCAATCCGCCCGTCTATCACTGCTCGACGGTTATCTTCCCGACCGTCGAAATCCTTTTGGAGACACGGCGCGATCGGGCCAGCGGCGCCTATGTCGGATTCACCTATGGGCGGGAGGGCACGCCGACAACCCGCGCCTTCGAGGACGCGATCACGGCGCTGGAGGGCGGCTATCGCGCGGTGGTGACCTCCTGCGGGCTTGGCGCCATCGCGGCGTCGCTGACAGCGTTTCTTTCGGCCGGCGATCATCTTTTGATCGTCGACAGCCTGTACGGGCCGGCGCGCGCCTTCTGCGAGGATTTCCTGAAGAAATTCGGCGTGGAGGTGACATATTATCCCCCCTCCATCGGCGCCGGGATAGAGGCGCTGTTCCAGCCGAACACGCGGGTCGTTTACATCGAATCGCCGGGTTCGCTGACGTTCGAGATGACGGATGTGCCGGCCATCACAAAGCTCTGCCGCCAGCGCGGCGTCACTACGATCATGGACAACACCTGGGCTTCGCCCATCTGCTTCCAGCCGCTGAAACACGGCGTCGACGTGTCGATCAACGCCGCCACGAAATATATCTCCGGCCATTCCGACCTGATGCTGGGCATCGCCGTCTGTACCGAGGCGGCCTTCATCCCGGTCAAGAAGACGGCGTCCGGTTCAGGCTATTGCGGCGGACCGGACGACATCTACATGGCGCTGCGCGGCCTTCGCACCCTGCCGCTGCGCATGAAGCGGCACCAGGAAACCGCGACCCGGATCGCCCTCTGGCTGCAGGGGCGGCCGGAAGTTGCCCGGGTGTTGTACCCGGCGCTGCCCGACGATCCTGGGCATGCGATCTGGAAACGCGATTACGACGGCGCATCCGGCCTGTTCGGGGTGGTGCTCAACGCCTGCACGGAGACGCAATTCGCCGCGATGCTGGATCATATGTCGCTGTTCCGCCTGGGGTATTCCTGGGGCGGCTATGAAAGCCTGGTGGTGCCGACCTATCCTTCCGATCTGCGTTCGGCCGAGAAATGGGTGGCGCCGGGGCCATCTTTGCGATTCCATGCCGGGCTCGAAGACCCGGACGACCTGATCCTGGACCTGGAACGCGGCTTCGCCCGCCTCGCCCAGGCGGCGTGATGACGCAAATCGACATCACCGCCGGCCCTTATCGTTTTCGCGCCCGGCTGGAGGAGGCGCTGGCGCCCGCAACCTGTGCGGCTTTTCGCAAGCTTCTGCCATATCAGGAGCGGATCATCCATGTCCGCTGGAGCGGCGAGGGCTGCTGGATTCCGCTAGGCGACCGCGATCTGGGCGTCGGCTATGAAAACCACACCTCCTATCCCGCGCCTGGCCATGTCATTCTCTATCCGGGCGGGCTCAGCGAGACCGAGATATTGCTGGCCTATGGCGGCGTTCACTTCGCGTCCAGGATGGGACAGCTCGCGGGCAATCATTTCCTCACGATCTTCGAAGGCAACGAGCACCTCGCGGCGCTTGGCCGGCTCGTCCTGTGGGAAGGCGCCCAGGATATTCTTTTCAGGCTCGCATGATGGAAGGCAAACCCGTGACCCACCCATTCCTCGCCGGCGGTCCTAAGCGGCTTCTGATCGATGGCGCCAATGTCGACGCTCTATCAGGTAGAACTTTCCAGACCCGGAACCCAGCGACCGGCGAATTGCTGGCCGAAATCGCCGAGGGCGACGCAGAGGACATCGACCTTGCCGTCCGGGCGGCGCGGCGGGCGTTTGACGAAGGCCCCTGGCGGCGGGTTTTGCCCGCCGAACGCCAGGCCATCCTGCTCAGGCTCGCCGATTTGCTGGAGAAGGAGATCGAGGATTTCGCCCTGCTCGATACGCTCGACATGGGCGCGCCGATACGGCACACGCGGGGCAGCGGCGCTTTCCTGATCTCTCTGCTGCGCTATTACGCCGGCATGGCGCGTGGCCTGCATGGCGAGACGCTCAACCCATCGATCCCCGGCATGTTCGCCTGCACGCTGCGCGAACCCGTG
>CAJCJC010000248.1 GCA_903970575.1 Alphaproteobacteria bacterium | reverse complement strand
GGGGATGCCGCGCCTATCGCGCCCCGGTGACGGCCTTCGCCGTCGCGGCCTATATTATGGGCGCATACTGGTTCACCGCGTCGACGTCTTTCGCCAACCCGGCGGTGACGATCGCGCGGATGCTCACCGACACCTTCGCCGGCATCCGGCCGGCCGACGCGCCGGGGTTCATTCTGGCTCAGCTTATCGCTCTGGCTTTGGCGCTGCCATTGTTGCGCGGGCGCGCGGCCGCAGCGTGAAAGGATGAAAATGACGGTCACGATCTATCATAACCCGGCCTGCGGAACCTCGCGCAACGCGCTCGCGATGATCCGCGACGCCGGCATCGAGCCGCGCATCGTCGAATACCTCAAAACGCCGCCGTCGCGCGACGAACTGCTCGATCTTGTCGCCCGCATCGACATCACACTTCGCGCGGCGCTGCGCCGGAAAGGCACGCCGTTCGATGCGCTTGGGCTCGACAACCCCGCGCTGACGGATGAGGATTTGCTCGACGCCGTGGCGCGTCATCCCATTCTGATAGAACGCCCGATCGTCGTGACGCCGCGCGGCGTCAAAATCTGCCGCCCATCGGAACTGGTGCTCGAACTGCTCGAGTCGCCGCTGTCCGCGCCCTTCGTGAAGGAAGACGGCGAAGTGGTTAAGCCCCGTTAGGACCGAGCGGCGCGATACCCCGATATTCCTGGCCCAATTCCCAATAATGCTCAACGCCGGAGAGGAAATACTCCCGGTCCCGGTCGGACATCGGCCGCCAGAATTTGGCCGGTCGGCCGGCCCACACTTGGCCCGACTGCACGATCTTGCCCGGCGACACCAGCGCGCCGGCGGCGACCATGGCGCCGCTCTCCACCACCGCGTCGTCCATCACCACGGCGTTCATGCCGATCATTGCGCCGCTTTGAATTTCGCAGGCATGGATGAGGGCCAGATGGCCGATCATCACCCCATCGCCGATATCCGTTCCCCGCCCGTCGCGCGCCACATGCACGATCGTGCCGTCCTGGATGTTCGTGCGTTCGCCCACCCGGATATAATTGGTGTCGCCGCGCAGCACGCAGCCGAACCAGATGCTGGACCCCGCGCCGATCACCACGTCGCCGATAATCGTGGCGTTCTCGGCCACGAAGGCGTCACGCGCGATGCGCGGCAGCTTGCCGCCAAAGGGCAGGATCAGCGGCATCAGGGAAACAGCGCGATCTGCGAAAGCCCCATCTTCTCAGGCAATTGCAGCATGACATTCATGTTCTGAATCGCCTGCCCCGACGCGCCCTTGACCAGATTGTCGATCGCCGAAACCAGGATCGCGCGTCCGGGAACCCGGTCGGCGAACACGCCCATCAGCGCCATGTTGGAGCCGCGCACATGCCGCGTCGACGGCGCCGTCCCATCCGGCGTCACCCGCACGAAGGGCTCGTCGGCGTAGCGCTTTTCCAGAACATCGCGCAGATCGGCGGCCGTATGACCATTGGCCAGCTTCACATAGATGGTCGACAATATGCCCCGGTTCATCGGCATCAGATGCGGCGTGAACACCACCTTGATGTCCCGCCCCACCGCCTGGCTCAACTCCTGATCGATTTCCGGCGCATGGCGGTGCCGGGCGATGCCATAGGCGTGCACCCCCTCGGACACCTCGGCGAACAGGCTATCCTGCTTCGCCTCCCGCCCCGCCCCGGTCACGCCGGATTTGGCGTCGATGATGATCTCGTCCGGGTCTATCAGCCCCGCTTGCAGCAGCGGGATCAGCGGCAATTGCGCCGAGGTGGGATAGCAGCCGGGATTGGCGACGATCCGGGCGTTATGGATGCTGTCCCGCTTATGCTCGGTCAGGCCGTACACCGCCTCCTTCTGCAGTTCCACCGCGCGATGCGGATGCCCGTACCATTCGGCGTAGCTGTCGATGTCGGTCAGCCGGAAATCGGCGGAGATATCGATGATTTTGACATGCGTCGGGATCGCCTTGACCACATCCTGGGTCGTGCCATGCGGCAGCGCGCAAAAGGCGACATCCACCGGCGTCCAGTCCACTTCGTCGATCTTGGTCAGGCGCGGCAGATCGAGCCCGCCCAGATGCGGGAAAACCTCGGCCATCGTCTTGCCGGCCTGCCGCTCGCCGGTCAGCGCGACGATGCGCGCGACCGGATGCAGCGCCAGCAGGCGCACGAGATCGGCGCCAGAATATCCGCTCGCGCCCAGGATCGCGACCCTCACCTTCGACAAACCGCTCCCGCTGGTCTCCAGCACACGCACAGGCCGACCGACTTTGGTGATAACGACTTCCGGAAAATCGCTCATGCCCGCCTCCTGCGTTCATGTCCCTCCCCCTCGATGGGGGAGGCTAGGTGGGGGTGATGTTTCCACCGATCGCAAATCTAAAATCGAACCCAAAACAAAAAAGGCCGCGCCGCCCTTTTGGGACCGCGCGGCCTGTTCGCCCGAATGCTCAGGCTATCAGCGCTTGGCCCACTGCATGCCGCGACGCGCCTTCCGGCGGCCGTATTTCTTGCGCTCGACGACGCGCGCGTCACGGGTCAGCAAACCCGCATGCTTCAGATCGGGACGCAAAGTCGGCTCGTAAAGGGTCAGCGCCGTCGAGATTCCGTGACGCACGGCGCCGGCCTGTCCCGACAAGCCGCCGCCGACCACGGTGCAATACACGTCGAACTGGTCCAGCCGGTTGGAAACCTGGAACGGCTGGTTGATGATCATACGCAGCACCGGCCGGGCGAAATAAACCTCGATGGCGCGGCCGTTCACCTGCACCTTGCCGGTGCCCGGCTTGATCCAGACGCGAGCGATGGCGTTCTTGCGCTTGCCTGTGGCGTAGGACCGGCCATAGGCGTCGCGTTGCGGTTCGGGAACATCGTTGACGATCGTGTCGGCCGGGACGCTGCCCAAATCGGCAAGGTCGGTCAGCGTACGCGTCGGCTGGGTAGTTTGCGCGGTCGCCATCATCAAATCCTCGAATTCTTACGGTTGAGCGCGGCCACGTCGAGCGCGACCGGCTGCTGCGCCTCATGCGGATGTTCGGCCCCTGCATAGACGCGAAGGTTGGACATCTGCTGGCGGCCGAGCGGGCCGCGCGGCATCATCCGCTCCACCGCCTTCTCGATCACCCGCTCCGGATGCTTGCCCGCCAAGATTTGCCCCTGCGACCGGCCCTTGATGCCGCCCGGATGCCCCGTGTGCCAATAGAAAATGCTGTCCCGCGCCTTGTTGCCGGTCAGCCGCACCTTGTCCGCGTTGATCACGACGATATTGTCGCCGCAATCCACATTGGGGGTAAAGGTCGGCCGGTTCTTGCCGCGCAGACGAATGGCGATCAGACTGGCCAGCCGCCCGAGCACCAGCCCGTCGGCGTTGATGACGACCCACTCTTTTTTGACGTCGGCCGGTTTAATATTGAAGGTCTTCATGGTCTCGCCTTTTCAAGAAGCGCGCCTTGTACGTGACGGCGCGTCTCATGTCAACGGAACCCCATGAAATTCAGTACGTTATGCATGAGGTATTATAATACCTTAACTCTCTCTGGCGCGGGATATCCATCGTGGACGATGACAAGCGGATCGAACGGATATTGCGGGACACGCGAACCATTGCCCTGGTGGGGGCCAGCCCGAAACCCGACCGGCCGAGCCACGGCGTGATGGCGGCCCTGCTGCGGGCCGGATTTCAGGTCATCCCCGTGAATCCCGGATTGGCCGGCCAGACCATCCTCGGCCAAACCGTCGTCGCTGCGCTTTCCGACATAAAGGAGAAGGTGGACATGGTGGATGTCTTTCGCCGCGCGGAGGATACGCCGTCCGTCGCCCGCGAAGCCGTCGCCATTGGCGCGAAATCGCTGTGGCTGCAACTTGGAATCGTCAATGAGGAGGCCGCCGGGATCGCCGCCGCGGCTGGCATGAACGTCGTCATGGATCGCTGCACGGCGATCGAAATACGTCGCCTGCTAGAACGCTAAGCCAGTCTCGGCTTCCAGCCAGTCGAGATAGGGGGCGTCGCCGGCCACGATTGGCCACGCCACGATCGCCGGGACGTCATAGCTGTGGAGTTCCTTGACCCGCGCGGCCAGCGTCTCGAACAACGATTCGCGCGTCTTCGCGATCATCGCCGCCTCGTCGGCGCGCTCCAACGCGCCTTGCCAGCGATAGACCGAGCGCACCGGCCCTAGAATATTCACACACGCCGCAAGCCGCTCCCCCACCAACACCTCCGCGATGGCCTCGGCTTCCTCGGCATTGGCGGCGACGATGTAGACCGAAATGAAATTCATCGGACCTAAAGATGGGGAGCCATAAGGACGGGAAGCGATAAAAGATGGTCGGGTAGGCCGGATTCGAACCGACGACCCCCTGCACCCCATGCAGGTGCGCTACCAGGCTGCGCCACTACCCGTCTCGATCATTTTCCACCGGTCCTGGAAGCCGACGGGATCACGGC
>CAJCJC010000247.1 GCA_903970575.1 Alphaproteobacteria bacterium | reverse complement strand
GGCATCATCGTCTGACCGAGGCGTGAATTCGCAACCAGCTCAGCCGGAAACTGGTCGGCGGGCTGGATCGGATTGGCGATGACGCGGCCGTCAACCGATACTTTAGGGTGAAACACTTCCCCGCCGGTAACCGGGGAATTTCCGTTCGCGGTAAAGGTGATGAAGTGGTTGTCCCAGGCGATCAGCCTGCCGGCGTGGTCCAGACCCGCGCGATAGGCGTGGAAGCCCGCGGCGCGATAAAAATCATGCGCCATGTCGTCCTCGCGGGTCCATGTGAGCTTGACCGGCGCGTCGGTCTGCTTTGCGATCAGCGCCGCCTCGCAGACATAATCGTTGTTCAGCCTGCGTCCGAACCCGCCGCCGACCCGCGTCTGGTGGAGAATGACGTCATCGGCCTTAAGGCCAAGAAGCTCGGCAACCATCGGGATCGCGCGGTCCGCCGTCTGGGTTGGCGCCCAGATCTCGATTTTTCCGTCATGGAACCAGGCGGTGCAATTCTGTGGCTCCAAGGTCGCATGGGCCAGAAATGGATAATCGTAAAAAGCGTCTACTGTCTTGGCCGCGCCGGTCATCGCGGCGTCGACATCGCCAAGCTGACGTAGAACCTCTCCCGGCGCGGCTTTCGCAAGGGCCCTCGCTTTGTCATACGCTTCCGCGGAATTATCCTTGGCCGCCGCGCTTTCGTCCCATACCACTTTGAGCGCGCGCTTGGCGCTGAAGGCTGCCCAAGTGGACTCGGCGACGATCGCGACGCCGGGCATCGCCTGTTCCGGCTTGCCGTTGCCCGGCACGATGAAAACATCCTTAACGCCGCGCAATTGACGCACGTCGTCCAGGTTCGCCGAAACAACCTTGCCGCCGGCCGCCGGGCATTTCTCGTAAATCGCGTGGAGCATGCCGGGCAGCGCCTGATCGATGCCGAACAAGGGCTGACCTGTCACCAGCTTGAAGTTGTCGACGCCGGGAATGCGCTGACCCAGTATCTTGAAATCGGCCGGTTTCTTGAGCGGGACCGTTTTCGCGTCCGGCGCCGGGAGAATCGCGGCGCGGCCCGCGAGTTCACCATAGGTGAGCTTGCGGCCGCTGGGGCGGTGATGCACCGCGCTCTTCGCGGTTGCGCACTCGGCCTCACCTACATTCCAGGCCTGGGCGGCGGCGGACACCAGCATCGCGCGAGCGACGGCGCCCACTTGGCGCAGCATGTCATATCCGTCCGCGATCGCCGTCGAGCCGAAGGCCGATTGAACGCCATAGGTCTTGCGGTCGACCGGCGCCTGTTCGACCTCGACATCCGCCCAGTCGACGTCGAGCTCTTCCGCGATGATCATGGGAAAGGCGGTCTTGATGCCCTGCCCGATCTCTGGACATTTGGCGAAGATCACGATCTTGCCGTCAGTCGAAATGCGGATATAGCCGTTCGGCATGAAGGCTGAGTCCGCGACTCGCGCGGCTTCGGCGCCGATCGCCCGGAACGACAACATAAATCCCGCCCCGGCGCCGACCGACAGCTTCAGGAAATCGCGGCGCCGGGCTCCATCC
This sequence comes from Alphaproteobacteria bacterium, assembly GCA_903970575.1. Lineage (GTDB taxonomy): Bacteria > Pseudomonadota > Alphaproteobacteria > BOG-932 > Roseiterribacteraceae > BOG-932. The sequence continues at coordinate 6,529 of CAJCJC010000247.1, read as the reverse complement.
GATGGACGCATCATACCCTTAGCGATCGGCATCGGCCGTCTTCCTGGCGGACAGCTTGGCGGCGGTATGGATCGCTCTGCGAATGCGCCAATAGGTTCCGCAGCGGCAAAGATTGCCCGACATGGCTTCGTCTATATCGCCATCCGTCGGCGATGGCGTCGCCTTCAGCAGGGCGACCGCGGTCATGATCTGGCCGGCCTGGCAATAGCCGCATTGCGGAACGTCCTCCGCCATCCAGGCTTCCTGCACCGGATGAAGCTTACCGCCCGGCGATGCAAGTCCCTCGATCGTTACGATCTCCTGGTCGTCGATATCCGAGATCGTAACGGAACAGGACCTAACCGGCGCCCCATCCAAATGCACGGTGCAGGCTCCGCAATAGCCCGCGCCGCAACCGAATTTCGCGCCTAGCAGCCCAAGATGATCGCGTAGAAACCAAAGCAACGGCATGGACGGATCGATATCGGCGACCGGCCGCGGCGCGCCATTGATGCGAAGCTGCCGCATCTTACCCTCCACTCAATCCCTTCGACCGAGCATAAACCCGAACCGTTCCATGCTCCCCATAAACCAATAATACCGCGCGCCCGACTCCAAGGCTGATCGTGTTTTTGGATATGAGCATCGGAATTCACGATATACGCTGCGGGAATTCCCGTTGAACCATGCCGGAGACCGGCAATCCGGATCAAAGGCGCGAATAGGAGCGTTGGGCCTTTGTGCTGACCGCTGGCTTAGCGCTCGCGACTTTGCTATGTTGCACTGCATCAAGAGGCTGCGTTCAAAGCCTTTTCTGGCAGAGCCTCTTTATGGAATGAGGGTAGCGTGCTGTATCAACTCTACGAATTGAACTATAACGCCGCGCAACCCTTGCATTTTTTCGCCCAGGCCATGCAACGCGCGCTGAAAAGCCCGTTTCTTTTTGGCGGCCAGTCCGAGATGGTTCGGTTCATGGGCGCGACCGCGGAAATGGTCGAACGCGGCACAAGGCGGTTTTCAAAGCCGGTCTTCGGGCTTGCGACGACCAAGGTCGGTGGCGAGACAATAGCCGTGACCGAAGAAATCGTCCTCGATAAGCCTTTCTGCGCGCTGAGGCATTTTTCGCGCGCCACCGACCGCGATGACCCCAGGGTGCTGATCGTGGCGCCGATGTCCGGCCATAACGCGACCTTGCTGCGCGGCACGGTGCAGGCCCTGCTGCCGCATCACGATTGCTATATCACCGACTGGGTCGATGCAAAGCAGGTTCCGCTTTCCGGCGGCCCATTCGGTTTCGACGACTACGTCGATTACGTCATTGAATTCCTGCGCTTTCTGGGGCCGAACACGCACGTCATCGCGGTGTGCCAGCCGGCCGTGCCGGTTATGGCGGCCATTTCGCTACTCGCCGCCGCCAACGATCCCGCGCAACCCCCGACGATGACGCTGATGGGCGGCCCGATCGACGCCCGCGCGGCGCCGACGGCGGTGACCAAGCTTGCGGAAACGCGACCGCTTTCATGGTTCGAAAACACCGTGATCCACAGCGTGCCCTTCACCTATCCGGGCGCGGGCCGCCGCGTCTATCCCGGATTCATCCAGCTGACGGGCTTCATGCAGATGAATCTCGACCGGCATGTCGACGCGCATGTGAACCTGTTCAAGCATTTGATCCAGGGCGACGGGGAGAGCGCCGACGCCACCAGACGTTTCTATGACGAATACATGGCCGTTCTGGACCTCACGTCCGAGTTCTATCTGGAGACGGTGGAGCGGGTGTTCCAAACCTATCTGCTGCCGCGCGGCCTGTTGCGGGTCAATGGAGAGCTGGTCGAGCCCAAGGCCATCCACAAAACGGCCCTGCTGACGGTCGAGGGGGAGTTGGACGACATCTCGGCGCCCGGCCAGACGCTTGCCGCGCACGAGCTCTGTAGCGGCCTCAAGACAAGTCAAAAGTTCAACCTGTTCCAAAAGGGCGTCGGCCATTACGGCATCTTCAACGGCCGCCGCTGGCGCGAGGAAATCATGCCGGCGACGCGGACCTGGATCCGTCGCCACGACAAGGGCCATGACGCGGTGCCCGAAGGCGACATCCTGCCCCCGCGCACAGCAAAAGCGGCCTAACCCGTTGGCGAACCGAACACCCGGCTGATGTTCGCCAAGGCGCGCAAGGTTAAGGCGCGGCTGACCAGCGTTTCCGAGATCATCGCGCCGCCATTTCCGCTTTCCATGCCGCTGGAGTTCCGCAGCAGCGGCCGCGCAAGGCGGCTCAGCCTGCGCGTCGACATCGCGCGCGGCCGGGTCATTCTGGTGGCGCCCCGATCGGTGAGCCGTGGACAGGCGCTCGATTTCCTGAACCGCAACGAGGGCTGGCTGCGCGCGCGCCTGAAACAGGCCCCAAAATCACTGCCTTTCGCGGACGACGGGATAGTCCCCATCCTGGGCGTGCCGCATCGCATAAAGGGCGATTCGACCCGATTGCGCGGCGTCGTCGCCAAGCGCGATGGGGTCGTGATCGTGCCCGGCGGCGCCGAACACCTTCCCCGGCGGCTGGCCGATTTCCTGAAAGCCGAAGCGCGGCGGGAGATCGGGCAGCGCGCCGCCGCGAAGTCGGCCGAGCTTGGTCGGCCCATCGCGGCGGTGACTTTGCGCGACACGCGCACCCGCTGGGGCAGCTGCAACGCCAAGGGCCGGATCGCCTTCTCCTGGCGCCTGATCCTGGCGCCGGAATTCGTGCTGGATTACGTCGTGGCGCACGAGGTGGCTCATCTGGCCGAACTCAATCACGGCCCCCGCTTCTGGAAGCTCTGCGCCGGCTTGACCAATTCCGACATCAAAACCGCCCGCGCCTGGCTGAAACGCCACGGCGGGGAACTGCATGCGTATGGATAGCACGTGAAAAGTATACTGCTTTAGGAGTTCCAATTCAGGTCATTGATTGCCGGATAAAGGGTCATATCGGACCGGCGCATCACTCTGCCGGAGAGCAAATCGACATGTGGGATACGAAGCAATTCCAGAGATATCTGGCAGGCACCTAGGTGCTATTTCCAGCACGATAAATGTCAGTCTAGACATTTATCAATAAAAAGACTGTATGACCAGGAAGAAATGGCCATCGAGATGCACAATGGAAATATGATTATTTTGATCAGGATCTATGACTGAGTAAAAATTTCCATTAGCAGCTTGCTGTGCCTTCATTTTCCACGCTAAAGACCGACCTTGGACAGGCAGTTTAATTTCATCGCTGTCATCGTATACAATATAATACATCATTCTTATGGTCCCTACTCCGCCCGTCTCTCCCCATTGCCAGATTTTTATGCTCGGACCGTCGTTGGAAACCGGGAGCTGAGCAACCTGCTCAAGATACCTCGACTTGGTGAGTTCGAAGCTAATGAACTCCGGCGTTATGTGCAAACGTGTAATCGCCCACAAGAAAGCGCCACAAATGAGTGGCGCCGCTATAATTGATATTACCCGGCGCCAACGAAATTTAAACAAGTTTATTAAAAAATGGAAATGAGTGTAATAAAAAATATAATAATTGGAAGTACAACAATGATATCTAATAGCCAATAAAGATTAAATATTCTATCGAGCTCGCCTGAAATAAAGGCTAGAAGGAAAGCAGGGATAGTCCAAAACAAATATGAAGGAGTGAATATATCCCATGTTTTTGTTGTCGAAGAGCGGGCCTCGCTATCGTTCGTCATTGACCAAACCATTGCACACGGGCATACGTTGCCTGGAGCCGAACCATGCTTTCCAGCAATCGCTCGCGTACTGCCTCGGCGGGCACGACAAGCCCAGCTTTTAGCTGAGCCTCGCTTGCGGCAAGCGCCTCCAGCCAACTCGTAGGGGCCGACATATCATTATCACTGTCGTCCATAATGGCAGAATAAGCTTATGCGGCTGGGCTTTCCAGGTGAAAGGACGATCGGCCTCAAAGATCGCGAAACCTTGCCCGCAGCGCCTCCTCCGGCGATGTCACGCGGCGCTCCATGCGGGCCAGTCGATCGTCCAGGGCGCGGAAGCGGCGCGCTAGGCCGCCGACGGTGTCGGCGGGGCGACGGGCGACCGAATGCCAGAACGCTTCGTCGTCCGGGTCCTTGAACAGAAAGGCCGGCCGCCTGGGCAGCAGGACCGCTAGAAGGATGTAGCCGAACAGCACGGGTCCAAAGAACACGAAGCCCAGCACGATCACCGCGAGCCGCATGCCGCCGATGCTGACGCCGAAATAATTGGCGAGGCCGGCGCACACGCCGGCGATCCGGCCATGCGCCGGGTCACGGTAAAGCCCGGTGGGGCCTGGGCCGAACGGGTCTTGCGGCATCGTGCGATCGCGGCTCATAGCGCGTATTTCCGTTCGGTTTCGGCGGTGGTGACGGCGCGTTCCAGATTGGCGACGCGCGTCTCCAGCCGAAGGATCGCATCGCGCAGTTCCTGGGCGATTTTGTCGTCGCCCACGCCGCGCAAGGCGGCTTCGGCGCGGATGCGCTGCGACTTCACCATCATGCTGCCGATGATCGCGGCCAGCGGGATCAGGACCCAAATGGTGGCGGGATTAAATAGCCCCATGGTTCACCTGTAACGCCAGGCACGGTCGGCGCGCCGGTCGAGCAATACGGGACCGGCCGGCATCAAAACTGCCAGCAGAACATAGGCGATCAGCGCCAGCATCGGCGTCGCGGCGAGCGCGAGCACAACGAACGCGATCCTGATCACGCCGTCATTGACACCGAAACGCAGGGCCAGCCCGGCCGCCACGCCCGCGATCCAGCCCCGCGCAGGATCGCGATAGAGACCATATTCCCTAAACAACCTGTTCATGGCGCGCCCCTCCGCGGCTCTGGTTTTTGCGGTTCTGGCCCGAGCGCGCGCTCGAGATTGTCCAGTCGTTCTTCCATCCGCCGCGCGGCGTCCCAAAGATCGGTCAGCAATTTCTCGTCCTGCGCCGCCAAACCGCGCGACGCGCGCCAGCGGGAAACATAGTGGAATACGATCCACATCGGCAGCACGAAAGCCACGAAAATAATTGCGACCGCGTTCAGATCGATATCCGCCATCATGCGCCCGCCCGGTCACTGCCCGACCAATCGATGCCCGACCAATCGATGATTATCATCATCCCTCGCCTTTACGGTCTTTAGTTGGCCGTCCTATCCGCCAGCGCCTGACGCATCCGCGCCAGTTCCTCGTCGACCGCGTGGTCGGTCTGGAGCGCGGCGATCTCGTCGGCGAGGCTGGGTCCGCGACCGTGATCGAAAACCTCCACCTTCCCTTCCAGATGGTCAAGCGAGCGTTCCATCGCCTCCATCCGGCCGAGCGCTCCTACCAGACGGTCGTCATAGGTGGCGCGCCGCGCCTGAAGGCGCGAAGTCGCCGTCTTGTGGCGCGAGATCATCGACGCCTCGCGCTTGCGCGCGTCGTCCAGCTTGGCCTGAAGCCGCGCGATGTCCTCGCCCTGACGCTCCAGCCCCTCGACGATGTCGGCCAGGTGGCGTTCCTCGGCGGTCAGCGATTCCGCGACCCGCGTGCGGGCGATCAAGGCGGCGCGGGCGAGGTCCTCGCGGCCCTTGCTCATCGCAAGCTCCGCCTTGGCCTGCCAATCGTCGCGCTCGGTCGCGAGGCGGGCGATCTGGCGCTCGGCCTCCTTGCGGTCGGCGATGATGCGGACGGCGTCCGACCGCACCTCGACCAGCGTGTCCTCCATCTCCTGGATGATGAGGCGGATGATCTTTTCGGGATCCTCCGCCTTATCCAAAAGGGCGTTGATGTTCGAATTCACGATATCGCTGAGACGGGAGAAGATACCCATGATGCCGCATCCTGTAATGGCGTGTACCGATCGTAATGCACGACCCGTGCCAAGTTTCGCGCGTAGCCGTAGGATGGGTAGAGCCGAAGGCGAAACCCATCGGAATCAACCACATGATGGGTTTCGCGCCGCTTCACCCATCCTACTTTGATCGCGCAGGTTGTCATTTTTGCTTACTCCGATGAGAGAATCTGTTACACAGAATCCATGACGACTCGGCGCGCGACACAGCCGATGCTGGGATCGGCAGCGGTTTTTCTGGATATGCTGGAGCAGGTTTCGGGCGCGGCGGCGCTCAACCGGCCGGTGCTGGTGATCGGCGAGCGCGGCACGGGCAAGGAGCTGATCTCCGCCCGGCTGCATTACCTGTCGCCGCGCTGGGAAAAGCCGTTCCTGGCGCTCAATTGCGCGGCGCTGGGCGAAAGCCTGCTGGAGGCGGAGCTTTTCGGGCATGAGGCCGGCGCCTTCACGGGCGCTGTCAGGCGGCGAGAAGGAAGGTTCGAGCGCGCCGATGGCGGCACGCTGTTCCTCGACGAGATCGCGTCGGCCTCGCAAGCGGTGCAGGAGAAAATCCTGCGCGTTGTCGAGTATGGCGAGTTCGAACGGCTTGGGTCGAGCAGCACGGTCAAGGTGGATGTCCGCCTGGTCGCCGCCACCAATGTCGACCTACCGGCGGAGGCGGCGAAAGGCAGGTTCAGAGCCGACCTGCTGGATCGGCTGGCGTTC
>CAJCJC010000246.1 GCA_903970575.1 Alphaproteobacteria bacterium | reverse complement strand
CCGGATATCCGCCTCGCCGATGGCAGGCTTGCGGATGTGGCGCCGACGCTGCTCGAGCTCATGGGATTGACGGCGCCCGCCGAAATGACCGGCCAAAGCCTGATTGTTCGACAAAGCGTTCCAGGCGCGCGCGAACCCCATTTCGTCCACCCTGCGTAACCACTCGGCCGAATTCGCCATCGCGTTCGGGCTTGCCCTGATCGCGCTCACCCCGGCATACGCCGAGGGCAAGCCTCAGCAGCGTGCGCCGAAAGCCGACGCCAACGCGGAGAGGCTTAAATCCCTCGAGCAGGAGGCGGCGCAAAGTCGCGCTCGCGCGGCGGATCTCGCGCGTCAGGCGGGCCGCCTTGAAAAGGATTTGGAGGAACAGCGCCAGGCGCTGACGCAATCCGCCGCCGACGCGCAGGCGGCCGAGCTCTCTTTGTCGGGGCTTGAGGCTGAACAGGCGGCGCTGGCCGACGAATACGAAGGCCAATCGAGGCTGCTCTCGGGCGATCGCGCCCGGCTGGCGCGGCTCGCGTCCGGATTGGCGCGGCTGTCGCGCATCCCGCCCGGCGATCTTCTGGCATGGACCGAGGCGCCGATCGACGCCGCGCGGGCGGAGATGCTGTTGTCCTCGGCATTGGCCCAGACGCGCGCCGGCGCGCGGGCGGCGGAACAAGAACTGGTGCGCCTGGACGATACCGGCCGCGCTTTGGAGGCAAAAAAACATGAGGCGCTGCATGCGGCCGGAGTCCTCAAGGCGCGACGCGCGGCGCTGGGCGAATTGGTGGCCAAACGCCAATCTCTCTACCAGCAGACCGACAGCGACCGGCATGCGGAGGAAGAGCGCGCCCGGAAGATCGCCGACCAGGCCAAGGATTTACGCGACCTTGTGGCGCGGATCGAGGCGGAGCGCCAGGCCGAGGCGCTGCGCGAAACCGAGGCGCGGCGCAAGGCTCATCTGAAGGAGCCGCCGGCGGCCAAGCAGACCCGGTTCGCCAAAAGCGCCGGTCTGCCCATCGCTGGCGCGATAAAGACACAATTCGGTCAGAGTGATGGCGTAGGAACGACGGCTCGCGGCGTAACCATCATCGCACGACCGGGGGCGACGGTAACCGCGCCGGCGGCGGGCAAGGTCCGATTCGCCGGTCAATTTCGTGGCTATCGCGAAATCTTGATCCTGGAGCATTCTGGTGGGTATCTTAGTCTCATCGCCGGATTATCGCGGATCGATGTGGCCGTCGGGACTACGGTCGGCGCCGGTGAACCGGTGGGCGTGATGGACGAGCGACCGGATTCGAAGCCCGAACTCTATTTCGAGTTGCGGCGGAATGGTCAACCTGTCGACCCCGAGGCGGTGGCGCTTTCGGTCGACGCGAAAGGAAAAGCTAGATGAACAAGATTTTGGGCGCCGTGATCGCAACCGCGCTCATCGTGGGGCCTATTTCGTATGAGGTCGCGCAAAGCAAACCATCCGATACATACAAACAGCTTGACCTGTTCGCCGACGTCTTCGAAATCGTGCGCAACCAGTATTTCCAGCCTGTCGCGGACGACAAGCTGGTCGAGGCTTCCATCAATGGCATGCTGTCGTCGCTGGACCCGCATTCCAGCTATATGAATCCCAAGGATACCGCCGAGTTCAGCACCCAAACCAAGGGTGAGTTCGGCGGGCTGGGCCTTGAGGTCACGCAGGAGAACGGCCTTGTCAAGGTGGAATCGCCGATCGACGATACGCCGGCGGCCCGCGCCAATATCAAATCGGGCGATCTCATCACCCATATCGATGGCGAGCCGATCGTCGGCGTCCCCTTGAACGACGCGGTCGAAAAGATGCGCGGCGCCGCGGGAACGACGATTAAGCTGACGCTCCGTCATGGCATCCAGGGCGACCCGTTCGACGTGACCTTGACCCGCGAGGTCATCAAGGTGCCGTCGGTCCGGTCACGGATCGAGGCGGATAATGTGGGGTATATCCGAATTTCCAGCTTTAACGAGCAGACCCAACCGGGTCTGGACAAGGCGATCGTCGATCTGAAGCAGCAGCTCGGACCCAAGCTTTCCGGCTATGTCCTGGATCTGCGCAATAATCCGGGCGGCCTTTTGAACTCAGCCATCTCGGTGTCGAACACCTTCCTCGATCAGGGGGAGATTGTCTCGACACGGGGTCGCAATCCGGAAGATGTCGAGCACATGGACGCGAAGCCGGGCCTCGATAAGGCGAAGGGCGTGCCGGTTGTCGTCCTGATCAATGGCGGAACGGCGTCGGCCGCCGAGATCGTTTCCGGCGCGCTGCAGGATCACCACAGGGCGATCATCATGGGAACGCAATCCTTCGGCAAGGGCTCGGTCCAAACGGTCATTCCGCTGAAGAACCAGGGCGCGATGCGCCTGACGACGGCGGAATACTTCACCCCGTCTGGCCGTTCGATCCAGGCCAAGGGCATCACTCCGGATATCGAGGTGAAGCCCGCCAAGATCGAGGAGCTGGAACAGGCCGGCCGTCCGCACGAGGCCGACCTCAAGGGCGCGCTCCCGAACCCGAACGATCCGTCCAAGTCGGTGAACGCGCCGGTCCCCGCGGCGCAGGCTCCGGCCACGCCGGCTCCAGCCGCCCCCCAAGCGTCGGCCAAGCCGGACGCCAAGGCGCCGGACGCCAAAACGGCGCAGGCTAAGCCAGACGCGGATGCGACCCAGGCCGAAAAGGCCGCGCCGCCGGTCGATTACCAACTGGCGCGGGCGATCGACCTTCTGCACGGCGTGGCGATGTTCAACAGCCGTACGGTGAATTGACGGGCGTCGCGGTGAGCCGGAAGCCCGATCCCGCGTCGCTTCCCTACCGGCGCGGGGTCGGAATTGCCTTGTTCAATTCGGCGGGGCTTGTCTTCTCCGCGGAGAGGATCGATACGCCCGGCGCCTGGCAGATGCCGCAGGGCGGCATCGATCCCGAGGAAGAGCCCTGGCCGGCGGCCCTCCGAGAACTCAAGGAAGAGATAGGCACGGCCAAGGCCGAAGCTTTGGGCGAGACCGATTGGTTGCGCTATGATCTGCCCGATCATTTGGTGGGGCATGCGTGGCGGGGCCGCTACCGCGGGCAGGAGCAGAAATGGTTCGCCGCCCGCTTTACCGGAACCGACGATGACATCGATCTTACCGCGGACAAGCATCCTGAGTTTAGCGTCTGGCGCTGGCGCCCCTTGGCCGAACTGCCCACCCTTATCGTACCGTTCAAGCGTGCGTTATATGCCGAAATCGTAAGCGCCTTCTCACGATTTGGGTCCGCGTCGGAATAGGAGCGTTACCGCACCCGTCGGAAAACGATATCCCCGTTCTTGCTCTCCAACCCGTCCGTCAGGCTGGTTTTGGTAACGGTTAGCACGGGGGCGGGGTTCGCGCTGTCATCCGGCTTCGCCCCGGGACACGGGCCGGGCTGGCCCATGCCGGCGAAGCCGTCTTCGGTGCGGCGCCAAGTCACGACGCAGCCGCCCTGAATCTGTTTCACATCGGCTGGTTTCAGAGTCGCGAGCGGCTTGGCGTCAAGTGGCGCGCCGGCTAATTGCCCCTGATTGGCGAAACCATAGGGCGTCATCGTGATGCGCCCGGTGTCTTTATCAAGCCTCAGGGCATCGAGACGTTGCCATAGGATCGGCCCGTCATGGCTATCGGCGCGCTCCTCCATGTAGACCACGTCGTGGGCGAGCGCCGGGACATCGACCCGCTTGGACAGCACGTAAAGCGTCTTTTCCGGCTGGGCCGCGCTGGCGCTTCCCGGATCGGAGGCGGACGGCGCGGTAGTGAATTCCCCCTCCAAAAGACTGGCGAGATCGGCGGTCGAGGCGACCGTGGAAGAGGAGTTTTCCGCAGCCTGCGCGTTGCAGCCGGCAAGCGCCAGCGCCGC
>CAJCJC010000245.1 GCA_903970575.1 Alphaproteobacteria bacterium | reverse complement strand
GGCTTATCGCCGGGGCCATCTGCGCGGTGTCGGGCGCCGCGATGATCGGCGCGATGGGACGATACCCCGCCGATTTCGGACCGCCGAGTATCGCCCGGTCGATCGACCCAAGACTTGCGGAGCAGGCTGGCCACGCCGCTGGCTAAGCCGGCCAGGCTCGTCCCACTCTTGCGCGCGGCGCGGCGAACCGCATATTCATGGCCGCGATGTTCGCACAATCCGAATAGATTCCTACAGATAGACTATGCCGTCCCCCATCCTGCAAATCGATGAGCTACAGGCGCGCGAAATCGCCCGGCGTTGGGGAGCCGCGTCGGGCTCGCATGCGCTGAGCGAGTTCGCGAGAACCGGTCTAATCGAGGACAGAAAGAAGCTTTCCGACGCGATCCACGGTGTGCGGGCATTGTTAAAGCACCCGTTCGAACTCGACAGCCTGCTGCATTTCATCGGCAATCCCTGCCGGTATGAGGCGGCGGCGCGCGAACAGGGGTGGGTTGTCGAAGATACCGCGATCTATCACGCCCATGATTACGACCGGGCGGTCAGCTATGGCAGCTGGCGGGATTGCTGCGAAGCGGAAGACATCATCGTCGACGAGGAGCCGCGCCTCAGTCGCGGCAGGCGGTAAAACCCGCTCTTACCGGACGTGCGACCGCGGCTAGGCGAAAGGTTTCCTTAGCTTGCGCAAAGCTTTCAACGTTATGTTTAGCGCCACATAACGCCGGTCGTTCGATTTTGAACAGCGATTAAATTTCTGTTATGTTAGCAAAGATGTAATCCGTCAAGCAAAAAAATGGTAGCTGCGTCTGTTTCAGATATCAATTATGATTTCTTATGCAATTTTATCACACTGCCTGTTTTTTGAACACTGATTCAGTAAAAATTGGGCCTTTGAGCGCGCATTAATCGTTCCATTCTTGGATAATTGCCGTTATGGGTGTCCGCGCGACGGCCAGAGCGTGAAGACGCCGCGCAAGACCGTAATCCAATAAGGGAAACCAAGATGCAAATAAGATCACTGATGATGGCGGGCGCCGTCGCCGGCTTGGCGATCGGAGTTGCCGGAACCGCCTCAGCCCAGAGCGCCAGCGATCAGATTCGCGCGCAGCAAGCACAGATCGACTATATGAAGCGTCAAATCGATCTCATGCAGCAGAAATTGCAAGACTTGCAGACGACAACCCAAGCAACGCAGCAGGCCGCGACAGCAACGGCCGCCGCCGTCGCCAAGGTAACTCCGCCCGCGGGCAAGAAAGGCATCCAGGTCGGCGCTGTCACGATCACCCCTGGCGGCTTCATCGACGGCGACTTCTTGTATCGCAACAAGAACATGACGTCCGACACGAACACGAAGTTCAACTCCATTCCGTTCGGCAATTCCTCGAACGATCATGTCGACGAAACCCGGTTCTCGGCGCGTCAAAGCCGACTGTCGCTGTTGGCCACAACCGACGTCGATTCCAGCACGCATCTTACCGCTTATTACGAGATGGACTTCCAGGGCGCGTCCAACACGTCCAATTCCAACCAGAGCAACAGCTACGAGCCTCGCATTCGCAATATTTACGCAACGGTCGACTGGGACGATATCGGCCTTCATCTGTTGGCCGGGCAGTCCTGGAGTTTGGCGACTTTGAATTCGAAGGGCATCTCGCCGCGGAACGAAGTAACGCCTATCGGCATCGATCAGGCATATGTACCGGGCTTTACTTATACCCGCGCGCCAGGCTTCAGAGTGACCAAGGATCTGCTTGATAAGACGTTGTGGCTGGCGGCCTCGGTCGAGCAACCGCAAACCACCACCACGGGCACGGCGCCGAGCGGCACCGGGACTTTGGTGACCAACACGGGCGGCACCTATTTCGATGCCGACACCGGCGGGCCGTCTTATTCGATCGACGCCGCGCCGGATTTTATCGCCAAGGTGGCGTGGGAGCCAGGTTTCGGTCATTACGAGCTGTATGGCATCGCGAGTTTCGCGCGTGACCGTGTGAACTTCGTCAATCACACGCAGATCGACGGCGCCGTTGGGGTTGGTGTTAATCTGCCGGTCCTTCCGAAGCTTCTCGACTTCCAGGTCACCGGGCAGGTCGGTCAGGGCGAGGGCCGTTATTCGGCCGGACAGTTGCCGGACGTAACCTTCGGCGCCAATGGCTCGATCCATCCGCTGACCGATTACAACGTGCTGGTCGGTCTGGTCGGGCACCCGACGCCCACCGTGGACGTTTATGGGTTCGCCGGACTCGAGCATGCCGATCGCTGGTATCAGAACGTCACGGTCGGCAAGACCACGACTCAATACGGCTACGGCGATCCTCTCGCCAACAACACGGGATGCAATATCGAAGGCGGAACCTGCACCGCCAACACGCGCGACCTAATGGGCCTCACGACCGGCTTCTGGTGGAAATTCTACCAGGGCGATTTCGGCAGCGCACGCTGGGGCGCGCAGTATGAATATGTCGCGCGCAACGTCTGGCCGGGCGCCGGCGGCGGCGGCACCGCGGACAACAACATCGTCATGACGGCCTTCCGGTTCTATCCGTTCTGATAGATCGGCGATCTTATAAGCGTGGCCTCTCGTAGAACCACGCAACCTGGACGGGCGGCCTGATCGGCCGCCCGTTTTATTTTGACCGCGCGCGTCGGCGCCAGGCATGTCTGCAAGTTCCAGCGTTAACCTGATATGCTGCCGTTACAGCAATACTGGGCAGTTGGATGCAGCGCGTCATACACCGTAAAAAAATGGGCATGCCCACCGCCAAGCTAATCATCGTCGCGATCGCGAGCTTTCCGGCGGCGAACGGCGTATCCGCCACCGTCCTCGATGCGCTTCAGCCATTGGCCGCGATCGATTCCGGCGCCGCCAGTCTGATCGGGGGAATCCCGTCCGGGCAGAGCGTCATCACGCGATCAACGCAGATGAACGACCTCTCATATTGGTCGGCGGAGACGGCCCCAATCGGCATAATGGCGACCAAAACGCCGCTGGACATCTTCGGCGGCGCGACGGACATGGACAACGCGGCGACGGCGACCACGGAAACCACCGACATCGCCTTCCAAGGCGGAGACTTGGCCATCACGCTCGCTCATGACGGCCTGAATGTCATCAATCTCGCCATCCCGGACCATGCCAGGATCGGCGCCATCACGATCGACGCGCCGCCCACTATACGGCCCAACGGGGCGGTCATCGCCGTCACGGCCAGCACGCTCGATCTATCCGGTTGGACGTTCAATCAAGGCGCGCTCGACTCCAGTCAGGTTCTGATCAAATTCCCGGACGGCGGCGCGTCCAGCCTGCGCGCGCTGGGAGTCGATAAAGGCGTCGGGCGTTTCGCGAGGATCGATTACATCCCGCAAATGATCCAAAACGCGCCGATCGCCGATGAAGCGCTGAGCGGCCTGGACCTCGACTGGATCGTTACGGCGGCGCATCCGCAAAATGTCGCATCGCTTCCCTGGAACGCCGCGATCACGCCGCGACTGGGGGCGATAGTCCTGGCGATGGGCGGCGCTTCGATCGCGATATTTGTGGGCTGGCGCGTCTTCTTTCGGCGCCCCCGAGGAGCCAGGCCATGAGGGCGCGCCGCGCGATAGGGCTGGGGATGGCCGCCGCGCTCGCCTGGCTTTGCCCCACAGGGCGGGGCGCCGTCGCACAGCCGCAACAACCGGCGGCGCCAGCTTTTTTG
>CAJCJC010000244.1 GCA_903970575.1 Alphaproteobacteria bacterium | reverse complement strand
GAATCACCGACCTCGCCACCAAGATCGCCGGCATGGGTTGGTCCAACATCGCGGCTTTGGCGATCGGGCTGCCCATTCTCGCATTTCGGTTCCGGGAAAGGCCCGAGCCGCAGGTGAGGCGGCATCTCGGCTTCGGTCAGGCGCTTCGCCTGCTTGCGACGGATCGTATCGTCCTTCGGGTCATCGGTTCGGATTTCTTCGTGTCGCTGGGCCAGGGATTTCGCGGCGCGCTACTGATTTTCTTCGTCACCGCCAGAATGAACCTGCCGATGAGCGCGATGCTGATCATTCCCCTGGTGCAATATGGGTTTGGCGTCTTCGCCTCGCCGATCTGGATGCGCGTGGGCTATCGCCTGGGCAAGAGCAGGACGCTGATCGTGGCCGAGATCACGCAGATCGTCATCAATCTCGGTTTGCTGTTTCTGGCGCCGGGGCAGTACGGGCCACTGATCGCGCTCACCATCGCGCAGGGATTATCGCAGGGTTCGGGAAACTTGATGCTGCGCGCGATCGTGTCCGATGTCGCCGATCAGGAGCGGCTTCGGACCGGGAAGGATCATTCGGGCCTGCTGTTCTCGATCTTCAACGTGACGATCAACGCGGCGATGGCGCTGTCGGTCGGCATCGCCCTGCCGCTGGTGGGGGCGTTCGGCTTTCAGCCCGGCAAACCGAATAGCGCCGAAGCCCTATCGTCGCTGCAATGGGTGATCGCCATCGGCCCGGCCATCGGGCATGCCCTATCGGCGGCGCTGATGCTCCGCTTTCCGCTCGACGAGGCGAAGCACGCCGAAATTCTGACGGCTCTGGCGGCGCGCGCGGCGCCGGCCCAAGAAGAAGCGCGCATATCCGCCGGAGGGTGACGCATGACCGCCAAACGTCCGAATTTCCTCGTTATCGTGGCCGACGATCTGGGCTTTTCGGATATCGGCGCGTTCGGTGGAGAGATCGCCACGCCAAACCTCGATCGGCTGGCGATGGCGGGATTGCGCCTGACGGATTTCCATTCCGCGCCGGCCTGTTCACCCACAAGGGCGATGCTGATGACCGGGACCGATCATCATATCGCCGGAATCGGCACGATGCTGGAGGTCACGGTTCCAGGATTCGCTGGGGCGCCGGGCTATGAGGGGTATCTGAACGATCGCGTGGTCGCCCTGCCCGAATTGCTGTGCGACGCCGGTTACCTGACCTTGATGTCGGGCAAGTGGCATTTGGGCGATACGATGGCACGGTCGCCATGGGCGCGGGGATTCGAGCGGTCTTTCGCGTTATTGCCCGCGGGCGGAAGCCACTACGGCGGCGGCCTTTTCAGCCGCTTCGCGACAGTCGAGACGCTTTATACCGAGGACGATCGCTTCGTCGAAGCGCCCGAGGATTTTTACTCATCGGACGGGTTCACCGATAAGTTGCTGCAATACCTAGAGGAACGGGATGCCGGCGACGAACGACCGTTTTTTGCTTACCTGCCCTTTCAGGCCCCGCATTGGCCATTGCAGGCGCCGGATGAGGAGATCGCCAAGTATCGCGGCCGCTACGCCGACGGGCCAGACGCTCTGCGCGAGGCGAGGCTGGCCGCGCTGAAGCGACTTGGGCTTTGCCCGCTGGATGTGACGCCGCATCCGGTCGCGCCGGACGGGGCCAGGGAATGGGATGAGATGAGTCCGGAGGAACAGGCGATATCCGCCCGCGCCATGGAGGTGTATGCCGCCATGGTTACGCGCATGGACTGGAATATCGGGCGGGTGGTCGATTACCTGCGCGGAACGGGCGAACTCGACAATACCGTTGTCATCTTCATGTCCGACAATGGCGCGGAAGGCGCGATCGTGGAGGCGATGCCCTTGGCCGGCCCCGCGATCATGGAGCAGGTGCGGCTGCATTACGACAACAGCCTGGATAATATCGGGCGGCCGAATTCCTGCGTATGGTACGGCCCGCGCTGGGCGCAGGCGGCGACGGCGCCGTCGCGGCTGCATAAGGCGTTTACCACCGAAGGCGGCATTCGCGTCGTCGCGTTCATCACCTGGTCGGGATTCGCGCGCCAGGGCGCGATCGGCAGCGCGTTCTCGACGGTGATGGACGTGATGCCCACCCTGCTCGAGCTGGCGGGCGCCCAGCATCCGGGCAAGCAATATATGGGGCATGACATCGCGCCGATGCTGGGCAAGTCGCTGGCGCCCTATCTGTCTGGCGCGGTCGACTTCGTGCATGACGCCAGCGCCGGGGTGGGATGGGAGCTGTTCGGACGCCGCGCGATCCGCCAGGGCGATTGGAAAGCGTTATGCCTTCCCGCACCTTATGGAACCGGAGGCTGGCAGCTTTACGATTTGGCCGCCGATCGCGGCGAGATTACCGATCTGGCGGAGGCGAGACCCGAAAAGCTGTCAGAACTTTTGGCGCTTTGGGACAAGTATGTCGCGGATAATGGGGTCATTCTCGATCCGTTGACGGTATTCGAGATGGAGCCGGGGCTGTTCGGCTAAGGGGTTTGGAGCGGCATCCGATCGGTTAGAGCAATATCCGTCCAAGCGTATCGTACCCGACATTACCCTTGCCTCTCCCTCTACGCGAGCGGGCTGCGTGAGGCTGAAAGTTCCGACAGACAGCCTTCGAGATATAATATTAAAATTACTATAATAAAGTGCTGTTTTTAGCATCATTAATAAGTGTAAAAAGTTGTATTTGTAAAATTATGGCAAATTTATGGCGCGTAATTTATTAATGGAACCCTGTTTGCTTGGTGGAGTTGCAATAACTGATCGCAAAATATCCAAAGAACTTCATTCGCATGATCCGTTTCTTTGGAGCAACACGGAGGTTATCATGAGACAGCTATCTCTTCTCGCGACAGGCCTTATCGCGTCAACTCTTGCCGCCGGCCTTGCCGCCGCCGCGCCGAATAACGCCAATTCCAGCGACGTTAACGGGCAGCCGCAATCCAACAGGGCGCAGAACGCGGCGCCAAACAACACGCCGACCACCGACGCGTCCGGAAACGCCGCCGTCACTCGCGATTTCGGCCGTTTATCTTCCGATGGCGCGAGCGCCTTCGCGGATATCCATCTGGCCAGGGTCGCCATTTTCGACGGCAACACCGGTCTCGCCGGGAAGCTGATTTCCGACGCGCAGTCCTCGCTGGATAAGGCGAAAAGCGACAATACGTCATTCCTGAAGGCAGAATCGGAGATGAACGCGCCGGCCTCGCCGACCGGCAACACGCAGCCAGCCCAGACGAAGGATACGCATCGGATCGCGTGGCTGCCGATCGACGGACAGTTGATTGTCGGCGAGACCTACAAGCCAACCGCCGAAAAGACCGCCGCGCTGTCGACCGCGCGCAAGAACCTGCAAAACGGTCAGGCGGATGAGGCGATGAAGGCCATCCGGCTCGCAGCCGTCGACGTCGATTACACCATGGCCCTGGCCCCGCTCCAGCAGAGCATCGCCGATGTCAATCAGGCCAATAGCCTGATCGGCAACAAGGATTATTACGGCGCCAGCCAGGCCCTGCGGCAGGCCGAGGATGGCATTCGCTATGACGAAATCGACGACGTCGCGAATGTCCACGGCGCCAACGCGAAGACCGCCAGCGCGGGAAAAAACAGCGGCTGAGGGAACGCCCCAACTGGAGGCCGGCTTGTCCGCCTCCAGTTGGACGCTGTTACTTAAGCAACGGCGGTTCCATTATGGCGCCCCGCGCGAAAGCATGAGGATGGCGCACCGGAACACCAATCCTCTTTCGCCATCATCGCGAGCCCCCGGGGTGAAGCCCGAGGACAGGCTCCGCGATGACGATATAGGGATGAGAACCGTTGCTTAAGCAGGCTCGCCATAGCGCGCCAGGAAACAGTCCAGGGCGGCGTCGATTTGACGGTTGATCTGATCTTTCGGCGGCCGGAAAGACGCGTCGAGCATGCAATGGATATGCAGATCGCCCCTAACCAGCGCCAGAAAATGCGCCGCGGCGATCATGGGGTCAGGGATGATGAGGCCGCCGCAAGCGCCGGCGCGCTCCAGGATGCCGGCGAGGTTCGCCGATGTCTGCTTCATCCCGGCTTCGCGGATCGAACGGCCGAGCGTCGGAAACCGGTTGGCCTCCGCCACCGCCAGACGGAAAATCGAAATGACGGAAGAGTTTAGAACACTGTCGATGTAGCGCTGACCGATATCCCGCAGAACCTCTCGAACCGCCGGTCGGCCTTCCGCCGGCATTTCGGGCATGGCGATCGCGATCCGGCGCTGCTCCCCCTTCACCACGGCGAGGAAGAGCGACTCCTTGCTGGCGAAATGCGCGTAGACGGTCTGTTTCGCCACGCCGGCGCGCTTAGCGACCGCATCCATGCTGACGGCGTCATAGCCCTGCTCCAGGAACGCGTCGCGCGCGGCGGTGATGATTTGAGCCGCCTTGCCGCAAATCTCGTCGTCCAACGCCGGAACCACCGCAGGTTCTGGTAGGCCCATCCGTGTACTCTCCTATGCAGACTGGACAGTCCAGTCCTGCGAAAAATTCTTACGAAAAACTCTCTGTGCAGTATGGCTATTTATCGCATATCGCCCATATTGCAATAACAAGACTGGACGGTCTAGTTCATTTGGGTGGTTAAGATGGTTTGCATCACGGAATGCCGAGCGCGCGAAAAATTTGAGCGGACGACCGATTGGATCGCCAATAGCGGGTTCTTGCCGGGTTGGCACCGGCCGCATTTGGGTCATGTTGGAGCCGAGATGCTTCAAATAGGCTTTGTCCTCGCGGTTTTCATGTCGCGGCTGCTTTATGTGGTGTCGACCAACGATTTCCGGACCGGTTGGAGCCTTATCGTCTCGACGACGAAGGCGATGGCGCGACCTTTTATGGCGAAAAGCGCGCATGCCGATCGCCCCGCCGCCTGACGCGGGGGCGATTACTACCCCAATTGCGCGAACTTGCCGCCATCGACCAGAAGGCAATGGCCGGTAACGTAAGAGGCGTCATCGGAGGCGAGAAACAGGACGGCGGCGGCTAGCTCCTCCGGGGTTCCGAAGCGCCCCATCGGGATGGCCTGCGCGGCGGCGGCGGCGATGGTGGGGTCATTGGCGAACGAGCCGCGCATGGTTTCCGTATCGATCACGCCCGGCACGACGATATTGACCCGGATATTCGCCGCGGCGGTTTCAATGGCGAAGGTCTGCGACATCTGGATCAAGGCAGCCTTTGACGCCGCGTAGGCGCCCAGGCCGGGAACCGAGCGCAGGGCGGAGATGGTGGCGATATTGACGATCGCCCCGCGCCCAAGCGGCGTCATGATTCGGATGGCGGCGGAGGTGGCGGCGAAGCAGGACTCGGCGTTGATGCGGAAATTCTCACGCCACTCCGCGATCGGGGTGTCGATCAAGGGGCTAAAGCCGCCGTACATGGCATTATGAACGAAGATATCGAGCTTGCCGAAGCGGGCGGCGGTGGTTTCCAAGGCGCCTGCATAGGCGTCCAGATCGCCGATATCGAGCACTTGGCCATGGCCCCCGCCGCCGGCCTCGGCGATTTCGGCCTCCAGCGAACGCAGCAATTCGGCCCTGCGCGCGCAGAAGGCGACGATGGCGCCTTCGGCAGCGAAGCGTTTGGCGGTGGCGCGACCGATCCCCGAACTCGCGCCGGCGACGAAGGCGATTTTTCCGTCGAGCCGTCCCATGTTTTCCTCCCCTTTAATCGTTGTCGCGGCATTATCCGTTTAGGTGAGCGCGGCCGCCGTCATCCCGACCTAACCTCCCCCATCAAGGAGGAGGGTTCGGTGGGGTGATGGTCCCGCCAATCGCGACCGCACCCGTCGAAGCTGCTCTAACGCCCCGTTGCGCGTAGCCCTTAATCGGGCACCGATATTTCCATGATCGGCAGGCTGTCGGGCATGCCGCCAAGCGATACGGCGCAGCGTGACGCGGCGTTGAAGGTTGCGAGCGCGATGGCGAGCGTCGCGATCTCCGCTTCCGAGAAGATCGATTTCAGACGCGCGGTTAAAGCCGGCGTCATGCCCTTGGGATCGAACAGGTAGCAATCGGCGAAAGCGAGCGCGGCTTTTTCGCGGTCCGATAGCGAACTGCCTTCGAAACCGTCGGCGATATTGTCGACCTTTTCCTCCGACAGGCCATCGGCCTTCGCGATATCGTAGCGTACGGATTTGCAGAAGACGCAGTTGACCGTGCGGGCGTTGCGCAGGCGCAGGATTTCCAGCAACGCGGGGCGGACGAGGCCGTTGCGCCAGACCGTCTTGTTGAGCGTGGCGAAAAGATCGACCGTTTCCGGCACCAGCCCCATCGCGCTGTCGCGGATGACGTTGCCGGTCTGCATCTTGGGCGGATTGACCCGTGCGACGATGCCCATCTTCGTCTCGTTCAGGCGGATAGGCTGGAATAGATGAGCGCGAGGCGTATTCGGCTGTCGACGAAGCCCAGAACCTCGACCAGGCAGACAAGCCCGCTTTCGCCGAAATGCGCCAGGACGGCGCCGGCGACCTCATCCGGGATCGACCCTGGATCCATGAAGTAATATTCGGTGAAGTCAAGCGCGGCCTGTTCCGCGGGCGAGAAGGCCGGATTTTTGCGCCAGGCTTGGGCCAGCACCGCCGCGATCTTCGGTTCGGCGGGATTTTGGGAAGATGGATGGCGCAATTTTTGCTCATCGGGTGCGCCATGCATGACCGCGAGCGTCAACCGACAGAGTTCCACGAGTTCGGCGGAAAGATGCGGCTGATGCCAGAATTGGGCGGAGAGTTCGGCGAACACGCCGGCGATGGGGCCGGCCGGGACGAGGCGTTCATCCAGGGTGAAACTCGTGACGCCGCCCATGCAAGTCCCCGCCATATGTCCGGTTATTGTTCAAAAACTGAAAGATAGAGTACCAAGATCGATGCGGGACATCAACATAGCGTGTTGCAAGGCGGATAGGTCAGCGCGCGTTCTTCGTCGGAGGTCATGTCGCCAGGGGAATCGCAGTGTAGGTCGGGTTGATGATGACCCAGCCGCTTCCGGCGTCGTTAGCGACCGCGCTGGTGAGGCCCGACACAAACTTGAGATCGCCAAAGCCGCCCTCCGATCAAGGGACTATTATTATCGCGAACGAATTGATAAACCGTGCTTCTGGAGCCGTTAAGCCAGGGGGCAAGATCAAGCCTCACAGGATCCATATTCAGCGGCAGCGCATTCAATGCGTTGATCTCGAACCTAACTTTCTTTAATTACGATACCCCACCGAACATAACGCCACAATAAATCCACCAGATTTATCGACGAAAAATTCGATGTACATAATTCATTGTTGTAATAAAAAACAAAAATATAATAAAAACTTACCTGTTTTATTTTTAGGATTTGTTCGAACGCAGGTGAGTAAAATATAATGATTTTTATGTCATATTGGTTTTTTCTATTTGCTTTTATATTCTTTTTGACATACTGGATCTCAAAAAATCAATCCGTAAGGCGATATCTTGTAATTGGTTCTGGAATTATATTTCAGGCTCATTTTGCTGGGCCCTCCGGGGTTCTGCCAATGATTATTCTTAGTATTGTCACTTATTTTGCTGGATTGAGCAATATTAAACGCGTACAATATTTTGCTATATTTATTTGTGCGTCTGCACTCATATTTTATAAATATACAATTTTTCTCACGTCTTCGCTAATCGGCCTTTTCGATCCGGCGATTGCCTCCCAGCTTACACGAGAACTGACAGATTCCGTTCTCCCATCGGCCCCTCCTCTCGCCATAAGCTTTTTCGTTTTTGAATTTGTTCACTACCTTGTGGATGTCTCATGGAAGAATCAAAAACCAATCCGTTCGCCAGGCAATTTTGCGCTCTTCGCTTTGTTTTGGCCAACAATGGTTGCTGGTCCCATTAAGCGATATGAACAATTTCTTCCGTCCATGGATAAAGGAAGTCAATTTGTAAGCAAAGAGGACGTAGCCCAAGGCATGATCCGGCTGGCGATCGGTATTGTAAAGAAATTTACCGCGGATAATTTGACCCTTTGGATTGCCTTTTGGACAGGCCGATTCGATTCGGCGCCTTTGGAAATACGCTGGCTTGTGTTCATTGGGCTGGGCTTCCGAATCCTCCTCGATTTCAGTGGTTATAGTGACATGGCCATAGGCTTTAGCCGAATGATGGGCGTGAAGGTCCCTGAGAATTTTAACTGGCCATACCTAGCGACCGGCCCAATAGAATTCTGGCGGCGTTGGCACATCTCCTTAAGCAGTTGGATTCGGGACTATATTTACATCCCCCTAGGCGGCAACCGCGTTTCCCTGACGCGCAAGATTACCAACGGACTGATCGCATTCGCGGTCTGCGGCCTTTGGCACGGCGCCGGATGGAATTTTATCGTTTGGGGCCTCTATCACGGGATTGGCATCACCGTAAATAATTTGTGGAATGAGCGGTTTGGTCACTATTCGGTGTATAGTTGGCTAAGGATACCCAATCGAGTTTTCTGCTGGTCGCTGAACATATTTTTTGTCTTTGTCGGTTGGGTTATCTTTTTCTACGATCTTCCCAAGGCGATGACTATCCTGCGATTGTTGTGGGGTTTCAAATGAGAAATCTGAATCCAACTCCATTTTTCTTCGGAATTGCAGTGTCGATAGCAGTTCTGGCGATCACCGGGTGGGAGGGCAGCAAGACGAATATTTTCAAGAACTTTACCCGCTTTCACATTGGCATGTCTCCTGAATCTCTTTTCTATCCGACAGCGCGCGAAGTTGTTGCCTTGGCGGAACGCAAAACATCAAAAGACAAGATTGCCGTTATTATTGGTGGTTCATCCGTTATAAGGGGGACAGGTCAGTCCGAAGGCGCGCTCTGGTCCGCCACGCTGCAAAAGGAGCTCGGTCAAAACTATACCGTTCTTAACCTCGCCCTCAATGGGGGAGCGGCAGGTGGCCAAGCATCCTATATCTCGGAATACCTAGTAAAAGCAGGCTATAAAATCATTTTCGTCGCGGATAACAATCCGTTCGTTCCCGCCGTTTATCCGGATAATATTGGGGTCTATTCATATATGTTTTTTGATGCTCTAGAAAGGGGAATAATTGATAATTATCCTGCTCGCCTAGATTATGTGCGGGATATTTCTTACCGAGATAACTTCGACGTTTATATGGAACGACGAATTGCAGCATTTCTAAATAAAGGTCTTAATTTTAACGATGCATGGTCTTTTATAGGCTATCGGCACGTATTTACGATATGGAGTCCGCTGGTTCCCAATGCTACCGATCACATCCTTGGAGCTTGGCAGCCGCGCAAAATGCTCAATCAGGATGAATCTGGCTGTGCTAGTAGCTCGCGATATCGACCAGACTTGTTCGACCCGGAAATGAGGGCCGTGATAGGCGCCACGAAAGCCGCACCCTTATCGAATCCTCAAATAGCAGGGCTAATCGATCGTCAAATAGCGGCAACTTTTCCCGATGCATTGCGGCCACATATGATTTTAGCTTTTAAGACGTATTCTCCCTATTATACAAGTCATTTATCGCCAGAAGAGAAAGACATATTTGTCATGAGGCTTGATCTTGCAAAGCAAGTATACGAATCACATGGAATCTCATCAGTAGTCGTCAATCCTGACTTTGACAGTGACGACTTTTGCGACCGGGATCATCTCTCTGACAGCGGCGCGCCTATCTACGCCGACATTCTTGCCGGCGCCATCCGTGAGAAATCAAAAGAGCTTGGCTATGAATAAAAAATTATGGACTAACCTCATTTCATTTATGATGGGTTTATTTGTTGGCGTCGTTATTCACTATTATCTATATCGTATTGGTTTACCTCTTCAACCTTTTATCTATCAATCATTTTGATCGAATTCGATTTCGATCGATCGATTCAGTGATTTTGCCCGAGCGCCGGTCCCGGCGACAGAAACTGGTGATGCCGGCTACGTAGCCGCATACTGGCGGGGACAGAGGCGGCGGCCGGAAGTCATTTTGTTGACGAGACCGAAGAGGCGTCCTGGCCAA
>CAJCJC010000243.1 GCA_903970575.1 Alphaproteobacteria bacterium | reverse complement strand
CCGATCACCGCCGAGGCGGCGCGCAAGGCGCTGCGCGCCGCCCCCGGCGTGACCGTGATCGACCACCGCGCCGATGAAGGCTATGTCACCCCCGCGGAATGCGTGGGCGACGACGCGGTGTATGTGAGCCGTATCCGCGAGGACCAGACTGTCGAAAACGGGCTCAATCTTTGGATCGTCTCGGACAATATCCGCAAAGGCGCCGCGTTGAACGCGGTGCAGATCGCGGAGAGATTGGTCGCAAACGATTATTGACGGATGGACGATTAACGGGCGGGATACCGAGCGCCTCCAGATACATCTGGAGGCGCTCCGGCATTCGTGTCTTGCGGATCGGGCCGGTTAAATCCGGCCGATGATCCAGGCCAGCGTCGCCAAGGGAGCCAAGGCGGCGGCGGCGACTGTAGCAACCACCGTGGCGGTGCTTTCCAGTACTTCCCAATCGATCTTCATAGTGTAACTCCTGTTTGAGTGATTGTCCCAAACGCGAAGCATCCTGTTCATTGACCGTCGATATAGCGTGTCCTGCCGGCATTAACAGTGTGTTTAGCCCTTAAGATCAAAGCGTTACCGCAACGCAGTCATGATAATGCTGCATTGCGGCAGAACATCGGCTCCGAAGTAGGATGCGGCGGACGCAAGGAAATGATAGGTTTTCAAGAGTTCACTTGAGGAATATGAGCCTGCGATGCGCGATTTAGACTTTTCCAACAATCTCGACGCCTTTTGGATGCCCTTTACGGCAAACCGGCAATTCAAGAACGCGCCCCGCCTGCTCGTCTCCGCCAAGGGCATGCACTACACGAGCCATGACGGGCGACAGATTCTGGATGGGACGGCCGGGCTGTGGTGCGTGAACGCCGGCCATTGCCACCCCAAGATCGTGGAAGCGATTCGCGCCCAGGCCGGCGAGCTGGATTACGCGCCGCCGTTCCAGATGGCGCATCCCAAGGCTTTCGAGTTGTCATCCAAGCTGGTGACTATGACGCCGGGCGACCTTAACCATGTGTTTTTCGGGAATTCGGGGTCGGAAGCGGTGGAGACGGCGCTGAAGATCGCGATCGCCTATCATCGCGCCAAAGGCGACGCGGGGCGCGTGCGGCTGATCGGGCGGGAGCGCGGCTATCACGGCGTCGGCTTCGGCGGCATCGCGGTGGGCGGCATGGTCGCCAACCGGCGGCAATTCGGGACGCTGATGGCGGGGGTGGACCACCTGCCCCACACCTACGACCCCAAGCGGCAGGCCTATAGCCGGGGCCAGCCGGATGAAGGCGCCGAGTTCGCGGACGCGCTGGAGCGGCTGGTCGGGCTGCATGATTCCTCCACCATCGCCGCCGTGATCGTGGAGCCGGTCGCGGGTTCGACCGGGGTGCTGATCCCGCCCAAGGGCTATCTGGAGCGGCTGCGGGCGATTTGCGACAAGCATGGCATTCTGCTGATCTTCGACGAGGTGATCACCGGGTTCGGACGGCTGGGCGCGGCCTTCGCCGCCGAGTTCTTCGGCGTGCTGCCGGATTTGATGTGCGTGGCCAAGGGCATCACCAGCGCGACGGTGCCGATGAGCGCGGTGTTCGCCCGCGACTTCATCCATGACGCGCTGATTGGCGCGACGCCCGAGGGCGGCATCGAGCTTGCGCATGGCTATACCTATTCCAGCCACCCGCTGGCCGTAGCGGCGTCACTCGCCACGCTGGACGTGTATCGCGAGGAAGGGCTGTTCGAGCGGGCGCGGGAATTGTCGCCGTACTGGGAAGATGCGGTGCACAGCCTGAAGGGCGCGCGCCACGTGATCGATTTGCGCAATCTGGGCCTGGTGGGCGCGGTGGAGATCGACCCCAGGCCGGGCGCGCCGATGAAGCGGACCTATGACATCTTCACCGGCTGCTATAAGGCCGGCGTGCTGGTGCGGCAGGCCGGCGACATCATCTGCCTGTCGCCGCCGCTGATTATCGAGAAATCGCAGATCGACCAGATTATCGAGACCCTGCGCGGCGTGCTGGAGAGCGTGGACTGACGCCAACCGCGCGCAAGCGAGGCCCAGAATAACGGCGTCCGATTTCCAAGTTTGGTTATGTGCGTCGACGACATATGAATTAACCGCCAAGGCGCAAAGACGCCAAGTTTATGAATTTACTCTTTGTTAACGCCTGAAAATGCGCCCCGACTAAATCGTTTCAAACTTGGTGTCTTCGCGCCTTTGTGGTTAGACCGAGCGGATTAAGACGCATGTTCATAAGTGCGGTGAGTTTATAAGGGAGATAACAATGAATGAGAGCGATCGGGGGAATGAGAGCGATCGGGGACAAAATCGCCGCGATTTCCTGGTCACGGTCGCGGGGGCGTCCACCGCTCTCGCGGCGCTCGCCGGGGGCGAAACCGCGGCGGCCCAGAATGCGGTCGCGCCCCATGGGACGGCCGATCGTGGCGCCTGGGATTTGGGCTGGGTGGATCGCGTGAGCCGCGCCAAGCACCGCGTCGTGTTCGATTCGCCCGATATCGGCGGGGGAACGGCGCTGAACAATGCGTTTCTTTGCCTGCGCGACTATGCCTCGGTTTACGGCGCGACGGACGCCGAAATGGG
>CAJCJC010000242.1 GCA_903970575.1 Alphaproteobacteria bacterium | reverse complement strand
TGGCGGGAAAATCGCCATCGGCGAGCGCCTTGTCGATGCGGGGCAGGTCCTGCATCACGACCCGGCCAGCGCCCAGATTCATATGTCCGACCTCGGAATTGCCGATCTGCCCACGGGGCAACCCAACCCATTCCTCCGACGCCTCCAGCAAGGCATGGGGCGAATATTTCCAGAAGCGATGGAGATTGGGCGTGCGGGCCAGCGTCACCGCGTTGTCATCCGTCTTTTCGCGATGCCCCCAGCCATCGAGCACGCAAAGCACCACAGGCCTTCGATGGATTGAAATACGCTCGTTCATTTCACCTTGTCCGCCCGCGCCTTGTCCGCCGCGATAATGAGGTCGGCCGTGTGTTGGTAATCGCCATCGAAATGATGACCGCCGTTCAACTCCACACGGCTGACGATACCGTCCAGTTCCTTTCGCGCGCAGACGGAATCCTGCTCCGCCTCGCCATACACGCAGAGTATGGGAATATTTTTGATTTTTTCGAGTTCCGGCATGGTTTGCGGCCCATCGGTATTATGCGCGCCGAGAATCCCCTGAAGCCGGATTTCGAAGCTGGCGCGATCGGCGATGCCCAGCAGCGTAATCAGCTTGACCTCGGCCTTGGTGTCCGGCGATAGGCGATTGACCATGAAGGGCGTCAAATCGGCCCCGAAGGAATAGCCCACGAGAATGACGCCAGCGCCTTTCGATTTCGGCCGGTAATGACGGATCAACCGGTCGAGATCCGACGCCATCTCACGCGGCTCCTTCTTGCGCCAGAAATAGCGCAAGGAATCGACGCCGACCACGAAATAGCCCTGGTTGGCGAAATAGCCGCCGATCTGCTTGTCGATATCGCGCCAGCCTCCGTCGCCGGAATAGAAGATGACAACCGGATGATGGTCCGGCGCCGCGTTGGCGGGGGGCGGAATCTCCACCAGCGGCAGGCCGTCGACCGATTCCTCGCCGGCGCCGACCCTGGGAATCTGCCGCAGCGCCTCATCGACGGCGGCGGCGTCATCGGCCTTTAGGTCCCCCGAATGGGCGGACTGGATGACGTGGGCCTCCTTCATCGCGGCGACGAAATCCTGCATGCCGTCGTCCGGCGCGGCGAAGGCCGCCGACGGCGTAAAGAGAAACGGCGTCTCATGATCGGTGACGGGCGCATATCGCAGCGGCGCGCCCGGCGGCGTGGGCGCGAGCGGGAGGCACAGCTTGTGGCCCACGTCGATGATCGGATCGAAGCGCAGACCGATGCCGCCGGCGAACGTGTTCGGCAACTCGGTCCCAACGGCGGAATAGGCAATCCCCGAACCCGCGCCGACGCCCAGGATGACAGGCGGACGATATTCGGTGAACGGCAGATCTTTTTCCACGTCACGCGCGAGAATTTCGAGATCGCGAAGGACCAACGTGCATTGCTGATCTTCCTTCTGAAGCGCCGCCCGGTAAATCGGCAGCTCAAGCCCGACCACGACTTCGCCGTTATCCGCTAGATGACGCGCGAGCGCGGACGATTCGTCGTCCCATCCGGCATTGTCGGAGATCATGATGACGAGGCCGTTGATCTTTTTGCCGGCGACAGGCGCCACGTAATGGACCGGATATAGCGGAGAGCCGTCGACCCGGGTCGGTTTGTAATCCTGAGGGGGCTTGGTATCGGCGGCGTGTGTTGGGCCGCCGGCGAGAAATCCGGCGAGGAGAATAAAAAAGGCGAAACGCATCACTTAGACCAAACCCCTCGCAGCCCGCCCGCGATCAGGGCCGCCGTATCGGAAAAGATGCGCAGCGGAACGAAACCACCCTGGCAGACCATGTAACGCGGCTCCCAGACCGGCTTGAACTTATCCTTGAAGAGACGCAAGCCACGGAAGTTATAGAAGCGCTCACCCGTGTGGAAGACCAGGGCGCCCAAACGTTGCCAGACCGGCGCCATATCGCGCGCGGCCATGCCGGACAGCGGCGCCATGCCGAGGCCGAGCCACTCGAAGCCCTGGCCCTTCGCCCACAGCAACAGCTTCGCGAAGAGGAACTCCATCGTATACGCGGAGACGCCAGTGTCGAACCGCATCACATCCACCGCCGCCTCCTTGGCCGCTTCGGCCTTCCAGATATTGGTGAAGGCGGTGACACGGCCATTGACGCGGACTACGGCGACGTCGAATTCCGACAGATACCGGGGATCGAAGGCGCCGACAGAAAAGCGCTTCTCGGCCGCGTTGCGCGTCTTGAGCCAGGCGTCGGAGATCGGCTTCAACTGTTCCAGCAATGGCGCGACCTCGCTTCGAGGCACCACGTCGAAGGTCAGACCATCGCGTTCGGCTCTGCGGACGGAATAGCGCAAATCCTTGCGGCCCGGCTGATCGAGGGAAAAATCGACCAGGGAAACGCGCGCCTCCTCCCCCACCTTGATCGGCGTCAGGCCGACATCGAGGTAATAAGGCAGCCGGTCGGAGGTAACCTGGTAAAACGCCGGGCGTCCGCCCATGCGGTCGCAAAGCTCCCGAAACCGCCAGATCAGTTCGGGCAGTTCATCCTGCGGCCCGACCGGGTCGCCAAGCGCGACCCAGCTTCGGCCACGCACCGCGTACATGATGAAGGCCGTGCGGGCGTCGTTGAACAGCAACGCCTTATCCCGCAGGAAGACGACATTGGCGTCCGGCCGATCCGCCTTGGCCATGATGGCGCGCACCGCGTCCATCTCATCGTCCGTGGGCAAATGAGGTCGCGCGCCTGCTGGCCTGAACAGATGGCTGAGGCTGAAGACGACCAATAGAATGACCATCAGGAACGTCGCGCGCAGCGAGCGCGGCGCGTTTTCCGAGAAGGCGAACTGCCACCATAATTCATTCGAATATTCGACGTGCTTGGTAGTGAAAAAGGTGAGCCAGACGATACCGCCGAGAACGCCCGCGATCGCGATCAGCCATCCGAGGCTGATGCGGAGATCGGCGATATTGGCGCGCCGGTAAAATTCGCGCCTGCACGGCGCGAGAACGGCCAGGACCACCGCGATGATCGTGGCCTCTTCATAGTCCAGCCCCTTGATCAGCGAGATGACGACGCCGGTGGCGAGCGC
>CAJCJC010000241.1 GCA_903970575.1 Alphaproteobacteria bacterium | reverse complement strand
GACAAAGGTTCGAACGACTCCGTAACGCTGCATCAGCCAGCCGCTGACCGGTACGGAAATGCCGTTCGCCGCGGCGAAGGACGTGATAACCCAGGTGCCCTGATCCGCGCTGACGCCCAAATTACCGGCGATGGTCGGGATCGAGACATTGGCTATCGACGAGTCAAGCACCTGCATGAAGGTCCCAAGCGCGAGCGCGACCGCGCTGATCGCGAGCGCCCCCTTGGCCAGCGGCGTCCCCCCGTCTTGGTGGGCGGGACCCGGCATTATTTCGTCCCGGCTGGGGCGACTTCGGAAGACCCGCTATTATCCGCGATAATTTGCGCGATCAGCTTATCGACGTCCGGATCGGCGCCGTCGCTGCGCTTGGCGGGAAACGGTTGATTGCGCACGCGCGTCGCGACTACGGGACCGGACTGGTCGGTCACATCGACGGAGACGGTTGTAGAAAGGCCAATCCGGAGCGGATTTGCCTTAAGCTGGTCCGGATCGATCAGGATTCGTACCGGTACGCGCTGCACGATCTTGATCCAGTTGCCGGTCGCATTTTGTGGCGGAAGCAGCGCGAAGGCATTCCCGCTGCCGGCCGCCACGCCCGCGACCGCGCCATCATAGGTGATCGTTCCGCCATAGATATCGGTCTTGATTTTGGCCTTTTGGCCGATACGCATGTTTCTCAGTTGAGCTTCCTTGAAATTTGCGTCGATCCAAACATCGGTCAAAGGAACGACCGCCATCAGCGGCGTGGTCGTGTCCACGCGCTGTCCGACCTGGACGCTTCGCCGCGCGATCACCCCGTCGGCAGGCGCGACGATGCTCGTCCGGCGCTGCGCCAGGGCCGCGCTGCGCAGTTTCGACGCCGCGGCCAGGACATCGGGATGCGATGCGATCGGCGTCGAACCGATCTTGACCAGGGTCTGTTCAAGTTCGGCCCGGGCAGCCAGAAGAGAGGCGGCCTGCGCGGCCGAGCTGTCTTGTGCGTGGGCGAAATCCTCGCGCGATATCGCGCCGGTGGCGATCAGCGCGCCGCGCCGACGCGTGTCATCATCCGCCCGTTTTACATCCGCTTCACGCATCGCGATCTGCGCGCGGAGTTGATCCGCCTGGGCGAGCGTCGCCTTCACGTTCCGGACGGCCTGAGCAAGGCCGGCCTCGGCGGCGTCCATCGCGATTTTAGAGTCGGCTGGGTCCAGGTCGATGACTGGCTGACCAGCGGTCACGGTTTGGGTATCGTCGACATGGAGGCCGATGACGGTTCCGGCCTGTTCGCTGGTGATCTGGACAATGTCGCCGCTGACATAGGCATCATCGGTCGATTCGGTTCCTTGCGCGAACAGAAAATCATAGCCTGCCCAGCCAAGCGCCGCGACGATGAGGACCAGCGCCAGGATGGTGAAGCCGGCCCTTCTTCCCGATCTGGGGCGGGCCGTCGTGTCGGCGGTGACGGCTGTCATTCTAGCATTCCCAACTCAACTCTTTGATGAGGCGTGTTCGAGAAAGTCGCGAGATTCATGTTTAGACGGGTTAGGAGCGCGGTTAGCGTATCGATGTCTTGATGGGTGACTTTTAGAGATTGCGCGAGGATTTTCGGAGCGGTCTGATGGACGTTGTCGCGAAGCTGCATCAAGACCACCCACTGCATTAACGTGATCTCATGCGGCGCGAATGCCGTCTCTAAATGCGCGATCATGAGGCTGAGCGCGCCCCACCAGATAGCCGATGCTTGCGCGCGCTTTATAGCTTTGAGCGGAATAATACGGCGCCACGCCGAATCCCCAATTGCTGCCAAGGCAGCTAGTTACGCGCGCCGTCTTGGGCCGTCAATGCGGTTCTAACCGGCGCGGAAGCCCAGTCTTTGCGCGACGGCGCCCTGGATCGCGGCGGCGACCTCGGCGATGGACAAGTCCGCGTCCACGGTAACGCAACGCTCGGGTTCGGACGAAGCGATGACCTTGAAACCGTTTCTGACACGTGCATGGAAAGCTTCCGTCATACGCTCATAGCGGTCCTCGCCGCCGGGTCGCCCAGACACGCGTGCGCGACGCGTCTCCGGCGCCACGTCGAGGATAATGGTTAGATCCGGTTTGAAGGCGCCAATCGTCAGCGCGCGCAGCCGCCCGATCACGTCAAGGTCCACCCCTTGCCCGTATCCCTGATAGGCCAGCGTCGAATCGAAGAAGCGATCGGAAATCACCCAGCGTCCGGATGACAGCGCGGGCATGATGCGACTTGTCATGTGATCGCGCCGCGCCGCGTAATGTAACAGCGTTTCCGTGAGGGAATCCCAGCGCCCCACCTCGCCCGTGACGAGCAATTTCCTGATCTCCTCGGCGCCGGGGGAGCCGCCGGGCTCTCGGGTGATTTCGGTTTCGATCGCCCGTTCGCGAAGCCAGTCAGCCAATAGCTTGGCCTGGGTCGACTTCCCGGCCCCTTCCCCACCCTCGAGCGTTATGAAGCGTCCGGTCTCGACCTGCATATGGCTAGTTCTTGGCGGTATCGGGATTTCCCGCGAAGGCGTAATGGGCCGCCATCCCAATTCTGGAGAAAAAGCCCAGCCGGTCGACGGCGGCGCCAGTCTTTAGGGGATATTCCTGATTTTCGATGCCGGGGGCAGAAATCACCAGCGTTCCGACCTGCTGCCCCACGGTTATCGGCGCCTTGACTGTCTCGGGCATCCGCACCGTTGCGGTCACCCCCTTACGCTCGGGGAAGCTGAGCGTCACCGCGACCGAACGGTCGACCACGAGCGGCACAGTCGGTTGAACCCCTTCCCAGGTGGTCGCATGATCCACGATGTCCCCTGGCTTGAACAGTGTATAGGCCTTGAACTCGTTGAAGCCGTAATCGAGCAGGGCCGCCGGGTCGTCGGCGCGAGCCTGCATGCTGGGGAGACCGTTGACGACCACGATCAATCGCCGGCCATCTCGGATCGCCGACGCGCACAAGCCATATCCACCCAAATCGGTATGACCCGTCTTCAGACCGTCAACCCCAAGTCCCTGCCGATAGAGAAGCGGATTACGATTACCCTGTTTTATACCGTTATAAGTATATTCGAGTTCGCCAAAAAAATGATAATACTCCGGAAAATCCTCGACCAAATGCTGGGCGAGCAGCGCAAGATCGCGCGCCGTCGAGTAATGGTCGGGATCTGGCAAGCCGTTGGAATTGACGAAATGACTATTGGCCATGCCCAATATTTTCATCTTGTCGTTCATTTCGGTGACGAATTCCGCTTCAGAGCCGGCGAGGCCTTCCGCAAGGACGACCGTTGCGTCGTTACCGGATTGGATAATCACCCCGCGAATGAGATCCTCGATCTTCACCTGCGCGCCCACCGGCAGGAACATCGAGGATTCATCCTGCTTATAGGTCGTGCGCCATGCCTTTTCGCTGACGGTGAAGGTATCGTCGAGCTTGATTTTTCCGGCCTTTAGCGCGTCGAAAACCATGTAGATCGTCATCATCTTGCTCATCGATGACGTTGGCATCCGCTGGTCGGCGTTCTTTTCATAAAGAACCCGATGGCCGGTCACATCGACCAGTATCGCTTGCTTCGCAGTGCTTTCGAACGCCAATGCGAGTGATGGCCGCAAGACCGCGAAAGCGAGGAGGCCGATAACGCTCATAAAGCGTGCAATAGTCATTCCGAGGCGCCTTTGTTGACCGATCGATACATTTCCGAGCCGTTACTCCGCGCGTTCAGTCGACGATAATCTTAGCGTCGCCGGCGCCGGCGCTGACGATTTGTCCTAATAACTGATCCGCCTGATCGACGGTGGCGATCGGGCCGATGCGTACGCGATAGAATGTCCGCCCTCCCACCATGGCAGGCGATATATCGGTCTTGGTGACCTGGCCCAGGCGGGCTCTAAGCCGTTCGGCGTTTTCGGCGACGCTGAACGCGCCGGCCTGGATGTAGATACTCGATGGTCTGACCTTTTGGACGGAAGCCACTTGCGGCGTCGGCAGAAAACGCCCGCCGATATCGGCGCCTCTGACCGTTTCCGCCGGATCGTCCCGTTTCATCACGGCCTGCTCGTCGACCTTTGCTATGGCGACCGGCGGCCCGGAGGTTGTCGTGGGTTGGCTCGTCATCGCGCGATTATAGGTCGGGGTTCCCGGCGGCGGCGGCGGCGGTTGATCCGGATCGATGCCGGCGACATCGACATTGAGTTGGCCGCTTCGAGCCGCGTCGGCGAGCGCCTGGCTTTCGCGCGCCATGATCTGGACGCGCACCTTTGCTGTGCCGCCCCGTTCGAACCCCAGAAGCTGCGCGCCCCGTCGTGACAGATCGATGATGCGGCCCCGCGAATAAGGACCGCGGTCGTTGACGCGGACGATGATGGTCCGCCCGTTCTCCAGGTTGGTGACGCGCACCAGCGAGGGCATCGGCAGTGTCTTATGGGCGGCGGTAACCTGATTCATGTCATAGACCTCGCCATTGGCG
>CAJCJC010000240.1 GCA_903970575.1 Alphaproteobacteria bacterium | reverse complement strand
GCACCAGCCAGGCCTGCAATGACTGGTTCGACCGCCATGTCGACGCAATCAACGAGCCCGGCCGGCCCATCCCCTCGGGGCGCATTCCGGGTCGCTGGGGGCTTTATATCGCCATCGCCTGGACGATTCTTTCGATCGCGGTAGCGACCATTCTCGGGCCCTGGGGCTTCGCCGCGGCCATCGTCGGCCTTGTGCTCGCGTGGGCCTATAGCGCGCCGCCGTTCCGGCTTAAGCTCAATGGCTGGTGGGGCAACGCGGCCGTCGCCGTTTGCTATGAGGGCCTGCCCTGGGTCACGGGCGCGGTGGTCATGGGAATTCCGATGCCGGATTGGCGGATGCTCTCGCTAGCCGGTCTTTATAGTTTCGGCGCGCACGGGATCATGACGCTGAACGATTTCAAGTCGGTCGAGGGCGATATCAAAATGGGCGTCGCCTCCCTGCCCGTACAGCTAGGCGTATCGAACGCCGCGCTTCTGGCCTGCGTCGTCATGGCCGCGCCCCAGTTTGTGGTCGTCCCTTTGCTGTTCAAATGGGATCAGCCACAGCATGGCGCGGCGGTCGCGGTGATGTTGATCGCCCAAATCGCGCTCATGGGCCGCTTTCTGAAAAGCCCCCGAGAGCGAGCGCCCTGGTATAACGCCACCGGGACCACTTTGTATGTTTTCGGGATGCTCGTTTCGGCGTTCGCGCTTCGCGGGATGAGCCCTTAAAATAGTCGCATGAAAACCTGCGGTGAGGTTGTCACGCCCCGGTTTGTAGATTCTTAACCTATGTCAATCATTTATGACACATTACATTTTTCTGTTAAGATTGCTTGACAACCATCCCCTCTCGGGCCGACGCTAAGGCGACTGAAGCCACCGTGAGATGGTTCAACTCCGTGTGGGAGGAAGGCTTGCGACCTCAAATGCTGGAAACAAGGCAATGGCAAGACTACGCCGAATCCCCCTGCGCGGATGAGATGCTGTCGGGTGAATGGTCGCTTCCCCGTTCCTTCCCTAAATTGGACCCATCGGGGCTCATTCGTCTGATAGAGACCGATATTGTGCCCAGCCTCGTGGGCGCTCATCGAGACGCGCAGGTCGCCCGACCGACCGCCCAGGAACTTTCCAACGAGATCATCGACGAGTTCACGGCGCTCGTTCTCGCCGAGGAAATGCCCGTCTTGCGATCCTATCTCGAAGGAATGCGCCTGGATGGCGCAACGATCGAGGCGCTCTATCTCGGCTTGATGTCGGCGACGGCGCGCCGCCTGGGAGATTTCTGGGAGGACGATATCGTCGACTTCACGGCCGTCACCCTTGCTTTATGGCGGCTGCAGGAGTTGCTGCGGAGTTTCAGCCCGCTCTTTCAGAACGAAGCGCCGAAACCCTCCAACGGCCATCGCGCCCTCCTGCTCTCGACCCCTGGCGAGCAGCATAATTTCGGCCTGGCGATGCTGGGCGAGTTTCTGTTCAGGGATGGATGGACCATCGCCGGCGGTCCTGGACTGACGAATGAGGAAATCCGTAATCTCGTCCGGACGCAATTTTTCTCGGTCGCGGGCCTGACGCTCAGCGGCGAGCGAGGTCTCGAGGCGCTTACGAACACGATCAAGCTGATCCGCAAGGAGTCTTGTAACCGGGGTATCGTCATCATGGTTGGCGGCGCGCTTTTCAATGAGCAACCGCAACTGGTCGCGCGCGTTGGCGCGGATTCGACAGCGCCGGACGCCAAACAGGGCGCGCTCCAGGCCGACGTGCTTGTCAACAGCATCGGGAGACAGATTTGATCGCTGATGACAGCGGCGCCGCGCAGGCCCCGATCGGCTGGTTCGGCATCGTCCGCCTGGGGCTTGTGCAAGCAGCCTTGGGCGCGATCGTGGTGATGGCGACGTCGACGATAAATCGTGTCATGGTCGTTGAGTTGGCGTTGCCGGCCGTGGTTCCGGGCGCTTTGGTGGCCCTCCAATACCTCATCCAGGTCGTACGTCCGCGGCTTGGCTTCGGCTCTGATCAGGGTGGTCGTCGCGCGCCTTGGATCGTGGGCGGTATGGCAGTTCTAGCCTTGGGCGGGATTTTGGCCGCGACGGCCACCGCCTTAATGGAGACGGACCGGCTGGCCGGCCTCGCGCTCGCCGTGTTCGCATTTATGATGATCGGCGTCGGTGTCGGCGCCGCCGGCACATCCCTTCTGGTATTGCTCGCCAAGCGCGTGGCGCCGAAACGGCGCGCGGCCTCCGCGTCGATTGTCTGGGTGATGATGATCGCGGGATTCGCGGTCACCGCTGGAACCGCTGGTCATTTCCTGGATCCTTTCTCGATGGGACGCCTGGTGCGGGTTACGGCGGCGGTCTCGGCGATCGCCTTTCTGATCTCCTTGGTCGCGGTGTGGCGGGTTGAAGGACGGCAGGTATCGACCGGCGTCACGTCCCGGGCCGCCGCCGCGAAGTCCTCGTTCACCGAAACCTTGATGGATGTGTGGCGGGAGCCGAAGGCGCGGCGCTTCGCGATTTTCGTGTTCGTGTCGATGCTCGGATATAGCGCGCAAGAACTGATCCTTGAGCCTTTCGCGGGCGCCGTTTTCAGCCTGACGCCAGGCGACACGGCAAAACTAACCGGCATGCAGCACGCGGGCGCGCTGGTGGGGATGATCCTGGTCGCCTTGACTGGCAGCGCGATCGTCGGCGGGCGTTTCGGATCGATAAAGGCCTGGACGATTGGGGGCTGCGTCGGATCGGCCGTTGGGCTGCTCGCCCTTGGAGTGGCGGGTTTCGTGGGGCCTGCTTGGCCGTTGCTTCCGACCGTATTCCTACTCGGCGGGGCGAACGGCGCGTTCGCGGTCTCCGCCATCGGATCGATGATGGGATTGGCCGGCGAAGGACGGGAATCCCGCGAGGGCGTGCGCATGGGCTTATGGGGCGCGGCTCAGGCTGTCGCCTTCGCGATTGGCGGTATCGTGGCGACGACCGCGAGCGATCTGGCGCGCACGCTGCTGGGGGCGCCCGAATTTGCTTACGCCGCCGTGTTCGTCGGCGAGGCCGCATTGTTTTTATGGGCGGCGCGTCTGGCGACGGGCGTTTTTCAAGCGGCGGCGACGCGCCCGATGGGAACGCAGTCCCCAAATATCTCCCTGCAATCGACCGCTATTCTCGTGGCGGGAAGGAGCTAGACAATGGATGCAACCGAAACATTCGACGTTGTCGTGGTCGGCGGCGGACCCGCCGGAGCGACGGCGGCGGCTGATCTTGCGCGAAATGGCCGGTCCGTGCTGATGCTGGACCGCGCTGGCCGGATCAAACCGTGCGGCGGGGCCATCCCGCCGCGGCTGATCGAGGAATTCGGCATTCCCGATCACCTTATCGTGGCGAGGGTGAAGTCGGCGCGGATGGTGTCGCCGAAATCCCGGAAGGTCGACATGATGATTCGCGAGGGCTATGTCGGCATGGTCGATCGCGACGTATTCGACGAGTGGCTGCGCAACCGGGCATCGATCGCCGGCGCCACGCGGCGGACCGGGCTTTTCGATAAGCTGACGCGCGATGCGGATGGCGTGTCCGTGGTGCATTATCACGATGGCGGCCAAAAGACGGGTAAGCCCGTTCAGGTTCGCGCGCGCTCGGTGATCGGCGCTGACGGCGCCATCTCCGCCGTCGCGAAACAGGCGGTGCCGGGCGCCGACAAGATGAAATTCGTTTTCGCGTATCATGAGATCGTCAAATCGCCCCAGGCGGGCGAGGCCGCGAAAAAAGCTGATTTCGATTCAACGCGTTGTGACGTTTATTACCGGGGCGATTTGTCGCCCGACTTCTATAGCTGGATTTTCCCGCATGGGGACACAACCAGCATCGGCACCGGCAGCATGAAAAAAGGATTCTCGCTGCGGGGATCTGTCGCCGCGCTCCGTGGAGTCGCGGGCTTGGCGGATGTTGAAACGATACGCCGCGAGGGCGCCCCGCTGCCGTTGCGCCCTTTACGCAAATGGGACAACGGCAAGGATTTGGTGCTTGCGGGCGACGCCGCGGGCGTTGTCGCGCCGGCGTCAGGCGAGGGCATATTCTACGCCATGCTCGGCGGACGGTTCGCCGCCGACGCCGTGGAAAAGTTTCTGGTGACCGGTAACGCGCGCGCTCTCGCCACGGCCCGCAGCCGTTTCATGCGGCTACACGGTCCCGTCTTCTGGATCCTTGGGATCATGCAGCGCTATTGGTACATAACCGATGGACGCCGGGAGCGATTTGTTTCGATCTGTCGGGATAGGGACGTTCAGGACCTGACCTTTGACGCCTACATGAACAAGGAATTGGTCAAGGCGAAACCACTGGCCCATGTGCGCATCTTCTTCAAGAACATGGCGCATCTTACCGGTCTTGTATCCGCTTGAGAGAAGCGCCTGATGGACTGCGCCCGTTGTCGCACCCCCGCCACGCCATGAAACTCAACCTTGCCGATACGTGTTCGAACCCTATTTTGATGTCGAAATACTGATCCCGTGGTTGCCCACCGGCAACCACTATCAACCAATAGGTGTCTAATTGAAGTCAAAGCTTTTCGCGGCCGCCGCCCTGTTGATCGCGTTGGGTTCCCACGCCTCGCGGGCTCAAGACGCCGCGCCGGCCGTCGGCCCCGCTGACCCAGTTCATGGGGCCGTGGTCTTCAAACAATGCCTCGTCTGCCACACTAACGAGGAAGGCAAGAATAAGATCGGGCCTAGCCT
>CAJCJC010000239.1 GCA_903970575.1 Alphaproteobacteria bacterium | reverse complement strand
GCCCGCGATCAGGATATGCTTCCTACCGCGCTGGTTGATCGGAAACAGATTGATCGGGTGGCTGATCGTCATCGTCGCGCCGACCTGAACCCCCTCGTGCAGGAAGCGCGATCCGCCGCCCGAATTCTCTGTCCTCAGCACGCTGATATGATAGCTCCCGCCCTCCGTCGGCGAGCCCATGAGCGAATACGGGTTGCGATAGACCGTGTCACCGTCCCGCATGGTGACAACGACGTGCGATCCGCCGGAAAATAGCGGCATCGGCTCCCCCGAGACCGCCTCCAGACGAAATCGCTTGATATTGTATGCTACCGTGTCGATCGCCGCGACGCGGACGGGAATCTGAACGCCGCCGCTCACGGAAAGATATGCTCGACCGGAGGCAGGGAACTGGGCGCTTCCGCGTCGGCGCAAACCCCCATGAATGCGCCAAGTCGCCGGGAATAATGATCGCGAACCAGCAGGTTCAACCCGCAATGGGCGCAGCGGACGATATTGGCGGTCACGTCCTCCATGAACCCCTTGCAATGCGTGCATTGAACCCTGCGGGCCAGCGACCCCCGGTGTTCGGTAAAGATCGAATGATGATCGATTCCATGCGCCATCGCGCGCTGGACCACCTGCCCGATGAAGCCTTCGGAGCCTGACGCGTAGAGCCGCATGCCCATTTTGGAGGTCGCGAGAACCACGTCGAGCCGGAACAGCAAGGTGGGGATCGTGGGAAATTCATGAAGATAATCGATGGACAGAGCGCGCAGCGCCGCCGAATGCGCGCCCCCGCTCCCGCCTGCCGCATAGAGAATTGTCGTGCGGGACAGCGCCTCCACCGACGCCTCGGCCGCGAAATCCAGCACCGCAACCGCCCCCTCGCCCTCCGCCGCGATCAGATGCGATTTCGCCTGCGCGTCGGGCGTCAGGCGTCCATAAATCGGCCGGCTTTTAATCCCTGAAATAAGCATGAAATCCTGCTTATGCGCCTGGTTTCCCGCTCAGGCGGCCATGCGTTTTTTCTTGTCCGGGTCGTCGAAGGGCAGGCTCTGCGCCGTCGCCGGGCCGTTGACCTTCTCGCCCTTGACCTCCAGCGCCTTGCCTGGCGCCGCCGCGTCGACATCGAATCGCGCGATGGCCATTGTCTTGCCGGTGAGCGAGGAATGCATGGCCTGGGTGATAATTCCCACCTGCTTGCCCTCCGCGAACAGCTTGGCCCCATTCTCCGGAGGAACATCGCCCTCGATCAGCACGCCGAAGATTTTGAACCGTTCCTTGCCTTTCAGCCGGTAATGCGATTCCGCCCCGCGAAAGCCGGTCTTGCGGGGGCTGACCGTGAAGTCCAGCCCCAGCTCCCATAGCGTGTCGCCCTGCGGCCCGGTCTCGAACGGATAGGTCTGGGAGTTGTCGTAGGGATAGAACAGCAAATAGCTTTCGACGCGCAGCATATCCAGCGTGGCGAAGGCGCACGGAATAATGCCCATGTCCTTGCCATCGTTCAGGATCGTGTCCCAAATCGGCCCCGCATCCTCGGCCTTGCAGAAAATCTCATAGCCGCGTTCGCCCGTGTATCCGGTTCGGGAGATCGTGACCGGCCGTTTGAACAAGGTCGTCTGCATATGATGGAAATATTTCAGGCTTCGGATGCCTGGCACGTGCTTTTCCAGGAAATCCACCGCCAGCGGCCCTTGCAATGACAGATCGTGCAGGTCGTCGTCGAACACGATGGCGGCGTTGCGTCCGACCACGGCGCTGGCCAGCGTTTCATGCCCCGCGCCGCTGCCATGTACGACCATCCAGGAATTGGGACCTGTGCGGTAGAGGATGCAATCCTCGATAAATGTCCCGGCGTCGTTCAGCATCGATGCATAGGCCGATTTGCCGGGGTAAATTTTGCTAACGTCACGCGTCGTCGCGTAGTCGAGAACGGCCGAGGCGTGCGGCCCGACGAGGTGCATCTTCTTCAGGCCCGACACGTCCATCAGCCCGGCCTTGGTGCGGATCGCGGCATGGTCGAGCGCGATGTCGTGGGAATAGCTCCACGCCGACCCCATGCCGTTCCAATCCTCGAGCGTCGATCCGAGCGCGCGATGCCGGTCGGCGAGCGCTGAAATTCTCCAGGATACCGTCATGGTCTCTCTCTAAATCACAAGGTTAGACGGGAAAGTTTGTTTCTTCACTGTAATGAAAATTTCGTCCTGCGCAACACTGTGGCCGACGGACGCGTGTATATTAGGCAAAGCGGATTCGTTCAACCCAGGCTTATTTCAGGCCGCCCGGCATGTTTTCGCGCAGAATGCGGTTGATGCGCGCCTGCCAGCCTGGCCCTTCCCCTCGATAGGCTTTCAGGACATCTGCATCGAGCCTTAAGGTTTGGTTGATTTTCCTGGTCGTCTTCTCGGGACGCCCACGTCCACGCTTTAAGAATGCCGCCGGTTCAGGGCCGAAGAGTTCCGAGATCACCTCCAATGCGGGGCGGCCCTTTTGAATGTCATCCCGCGTCCATTCCGGATTCTCCTCATCGAGGCGAGAGGCCGCCCCGCTATCCTTTTTTTCCATAGAGTCTTACCTCCTTCGCGTTCGCCTTGCGGAAACTGATGACATGCACCGCATCGCCTCGGTGTGTGATGACCGCTACGTGCAAGCGGGACCCGAGAAGCGCCAGGACGCGAATCTTGCTCTCCCCATAATCTTGCCGTGTATCTTCCAGCGCCACCGCTTTCTCCCAGTCGATGTCCGCCACAAGGTCAAAGGGCAGTTGCCGTTCCGCGATATTCTTGGCGTTTTTCGGCGGGTCGAAAGTTGTTCGCATATTTTATGCTACAGCGGAAAATACAAGACGCAACAATCGTCTGGTTTGGAGAAAGTCGAAATTTCATGACGAGCTTGTCGCGACAATCGT
The DNA here is from genome assembly GCA_903970575.1 of Alphaproteobacteria bacterium. Classification (GTDB taxonomy): domain Bacteria; phylum Pseudomonadota; class Alphaproteobacteria; order BOG-932; family Roseiterribacteraceae; genus BOG-932. The sequence continues at coordinate 8,929 of CAJCJC010000239.1, read as the reverse complement.
TACATTGATGATCGTAACGGGCCGCATTTCTAAGACGGCTTCGTGGCATGCCTGATATATCGGGCTCGTGTTTCCTTAAAAGAAAGTTATTTTCTCTCAGGTTGACAGCTCGCACCGCGCCTTATAGTTTCACATCGATCTCAAGGCCCCTCAGCGCAGGCGTATTATGTGCGGCATCGTCGGTTTGTTTCTGAAGGATAAGGCGCTCGAACCTGAGCTGGGGTCGATGCTTTCTCGGATGCTTGAAGTGATGACTGGGCGCGGTCCCGATTCCGCCGGTTTCGCCGTGTATGGCGACGGCCGCGAGGGCTTTATCAAAGCGACGCTGCGCGGTCCAGCAGGAACCGATTTTGAAAAACTCTCGCACAACCTCGCCACGACTGTGGGGGAGTTCATTCCGATCGTCGCGCGCGACACCCACGGGGTCATCGTCGTCTCCGCCGATAGATGGCCCGCGATCCGCGCCGCGATCCTCCAGATCGCGCCTGAGCTGACGGTTGTCGGAGAGGGACACCGGATGGAGCTCTATAAGGAAGTTGGCCTCCCGGCGGATGTCGCGAGGCGATTCGGGTTGGATTCGATGGCCGGCACGCATGGCATTGGCCATACCCGCATGGCGACCGAAAGCGCGGTCACCACCAACGGGGCGCATCCTTTCTCCACCGGAATCGATCAATGTCTCGTGCATAACGGCTCGCTCTCGAACCATAACGCCGTTCGCCGCGAGCTGAAGCGCGATGGCGTGACGTTCGAAACCGATAACGATTCTGAAGTTGCCGCCGCCTATCTCACCCACTGCATGAAGCATGGGGATTCACTGGCGCGCTCGCTGGAGCGTTCGCTTGACGATTTGGATGGGTTCTACACATTCGTTGTTGGTACGCGGGACGGGTTCGGCGTGCTGCGCGACCCTATCGCCTGCAAGCCGGCGGTTCTCGCCGAGACCGATCGCTATGTCGCCTTCGGCTCGGAATACCGCGCCTTGGTCGATCTGCCCGATATTGGCGCCGCCCGTGTATGGGAGCCTGAACCCAGTAAGGTCTATTTCTGGGGTCTGAACTCTTGAGCGCCACGATCCACGATTCCGATGTCGCCGCCCCGCATGCCATCGACCTTGAAACGGAAACCGTTCGTGGGCTGAACGCGGTCCTGCATGGCATCGGCCGGGAGACTAATCAGGGCTATTGGCGCGTCCTCAATCCCCGCGGTCGCCACGCCATCGCGGTTGGCCTGGCCGCGCCGATTCAAATCGATATCGATGGGCATGTCGGCTATTACTGCGCCGGCATGAATCAGCAAGCGCATGTCGTTATCCACGGCAACGCTGGCGTCGGCGTCGCCGAGAACATGATGTCCGGCTTCGTGCATGTGAAAGGAGACGCCAGCCAGGCCGCCGGCGCCACCGCCCATGGCGGAACGCTGGTGATCGATGGCAACGCCGGCGCACGGTGCGGCATTTCGATGAAGGGCGTCGATATCATCGTCAAAGGCTCTATCGGCCACATGTCCGCCTTCATGGCGCAGGCGGGCGCCCTGACGGTGCTGGGAGATGCGGGCGAGGCGCTCGGCGATTCCATCTATGAGGCGCATCTTTATGTTCGCGGCGCGGTCGCCAGCCTAGGCGCGGATTGCGTGGTCAAGGTTATGCGCGACGAGCACAAGGCGGAGCTGTTCGAAAAACTGAAACGCGCTGGCGTCGACGGGCAGGTCGATGTCTCCGACTTCAAGCGCTACGGCTCGGCCCGAACGCTCTACCATTTTCACATCGACAACGCGTCGAGCTATTAAAGCGCGCCCATGACAAAAATGACCGACACGCCACGCACGCCGCCGCGCAAATCCGCGACCTTCGACGATTATACGCTGGCGGAAATTCGTCGCGCCGCCGCGACCGGAATCTATGATATTCGCGGCGCCGGGGCGAAGCGCAAGGTTCCGCATTTCGACGACCTGCTGTTCCTCGGCGCCTCGATCAGCCGCTATCCGTTGGAGGGCTATCGCGAGCGCTGCGGCACGGAAGTGACGCTCGGCGCCCGGTTCGCGAAAAAGCCGATCCATCTTAAAATCCCGATCACGATCGCGGGCATGAGCTTCGGCTCGCTTTCGGGCAACGCCAAGGAAGCGTTGGGGCGCGGCGCCTCAGCCATGGGCACGTCCACCACCACCGGCGATGGCGGCATGACGCCGGAGGAGCGGGGTCACTCGACAGCCCTGGTCTATCAATACCTTCCCTCACGCTATGGCATGAACCCGGACGATCTGCGCAAGGCCGACGCGATCGAGGTGGTGATCGGCCAGGGCGCCAAGCCCGGCGGCGGCGGCATGTTGCTGGGCCAGAAGATTTCCCCCCGCGTCGCCCGTATGCGCACCCTGCCTGAGGGCATCGATCAGCGCTCGGCCTGCCGCCACCCGGACTGGACCGGCCCGGACGATCTGGAGATTAAGATCGAAGAGCTGCGGGAGATTACCGATTGGGAAAAGCCTATCTATGTGAAAGTCGGTGCGGCGCGGCCTTATTACGACACCGCGCTCGCCGCCAAATCGGGCGCCGATGTTGTCGTGCTGGACGGCATGCAGGGCGGCACGGCGGCGACCCAGGAGGTCTTCATTGAGAATGTAGGCCTTCCGATCCTGTCCGCGATCCGCCCCGCGGTTCAGGCGCTGCAGGATTTGGGGCTTCATCGCAAGGTTCAGTTGATCGTTTCGGGTGGCGTCCGCAACGGCGCGGACGTGGCCAAGGCGCTGGCCCTTGGCGCCGACGCGGTTTCGATCGGCACGGCGGCCCTGGTCGCGCTCGGTGATAACGATCCGGCGCTCGAGGCCGAATATCAGGCGCTTGGCAGCACCGCCGGCGCCTACGACGATTGGCATGAGGGCCGCGATCCGGCCGGGATCACCACGCAGGACCCGCTTTTGACCGGGCGGCTCGACCCGATCGCGGCGGGGCGGCGTCTGGCCAATTACCTCGCGGTGCTGACGCTGGAGACGCAGACGATCGCCCGGGCCTGCGGCAAAAGCCATGTCCATAATTTGGAGCCGGAGGATCTGGTGGCGCTGACGATCGAGGCGGCGGCGATGGCGCGCGTGCCGCTCGCCGGCACATCCTGGATACCGGGCGTAACCGGCCAGATTTGATCGAGGGGTAGGACATGTCGATAGATTTGGTAAGTTCGGCGAAAGAGCTCGGACTGAAATATTTCCTGATTTCCTACACCGACCTGTTTGGCGCACAGCGCGCAAAGCTTGTGCCAGCCTCGGCTATCGGCGGCATGGTCAAGGCCGGGGCGTCCTTCGCCGGCTTCGCCACATGGCTCGATATGACGCCGGCCCACCCCGATCTGTTCGCGGTTCCGGATCCCGACAGTTTGATCCAATTGCCCTGGAAGCCGGAGGTCGGCTGGCTCGCCGCCGATCTGTGGATGGACGGCAAAGAGGTGGAGCAGGGGCCGCGTAACACGTTGAAGCGCGTCGTGGCGGCCCTGAAGGCCGACGGTTATGAGCTGAAAACGGGCGTCGAATGCGAATTCTTCCTGGTTACGCCGGACGGCAAGTCGATCAGCGACGCGGCCGACGGCCAGGAAAAGCCATGCTATGACCAATCCGCGCTGATGCGCCGCTATGACGTGATCACCGAGATTTGCGACGCCATGCTGGCGCTCGGCTGGAAGCCGTACCAGAACGACCATGAGGACGCGAACGGCCAGTTCGAGATGAACTGGCATTACGACAGCGCCATCGTCACCGCGGATCGGCATTCCTTTTTTAAGTTCATGGCCAAATCGGTCGCCGAGAAGCACGGCTTTCGCGCCACCTTCATGCCCAAGCCGTTCGCCAACCTGACAGGCAGCGGCTGTCACGCCCACGTCTCGCTGTGGAAAGGCGACGAGAACCTGTTCGAGGACCCGGATGGGGAGCTTGGCGTCTCGGCCCTCGCCTATCAGTTCATTGGAGGTCTGATCAACGCGGCGGACGCGGTGTGCGCCATCACCAACCCAACGGTGAATTCCTATAAGCGGATAAACGCGCCCCGCACCGTCTCCGGCGCCACCTGGGCCCCCAACACCGTGACCTATTCAGGCAATAACCGAACTCATATGATCCGCATTCCTGAAGCCGGACGGTTCGAATTCCGCCTGCCAGACGGCGCCGCCAACCCTTATTTGCTCCAGGCCGCCATCGCCGCCGCTGGCCTGGACGGCATCCGTGAAAAACGCGATCCCGGTAAGCGCCTTGACATCAACATGTACACCGATGGGCACACGGTGGCCGACGCCAAGCGCCTGCCGCTCAACCTGCTCGACGCGCTCCGCGCGCTGGAAAAATCGACCGTGCTGAAGGCCGGATTGGGCGCGGAACTGATCGAGTCCTACCTCAAGCTCCGTCATACCGACTGGAACGCCTATTCACGCCATTTGACGGAGTGGGAACGGGAATCGACGCTGGATTGCTGATTCGGTACGACCGGCCGCTCCATCCGGACGACAGGCGCCAAATCCGCCGCTACAACATGGCGGACGGAACCGTTGAATTGGTTTAGGTTCGCCGCATGCAAGACACGCCTTTTCGCGCTACCCTCCTAGCCTCCGACGAGCCAGCAGCCTTCATGACTGTCGGGCGCCCCAACGCCTCGCCGTTCCTGATCGTCTGCGATCACGCCGCCCATCGGATTCCGCGCGCGCTTGGAACCCTCGGCATTTCGGAGGCGGAGCGCTGGCGGCATATCGGTTGGGATATCGGCGCGGCGGGAGTGGCGCGCTTGCTGGCCGCGAGGCTCTCCGCCTTCGCCATCCTGCAGAATTATTCCCGGCTGGTGATCGACTGCAACCGCGATCCCGCCGTGGACACCTCCATCGTCACCATCAGCGAGCATACCGAAATCCCAGGCAATTTGGCGCTGAGCGTTCCCGATCGGGCGGCGCGCATAGCGGAAATCTTCACGCCCTATCATAACCGCATCGCCGCCGAGCTTGATCGCCGCGCTCGCGAAAACCTGCCGACGGCGCTGATCGCGATTCATAGCTTCACCCCGGTCTATAAGGGCGTCGTCCGGCCCTGGCATGCGGGGCTGCTCTATAACCGCGACGCCAGGCTCGCGCATCCTCTGATTGCCGCGTTGCGCAGCTATGGGGGCCTCTGTGTCGGCGAAAACGAGCCCTATGCGGTCAGCGATGAAAGCGACTATACGATCCCCGTCCATGCCGAACGGCGGGGCGCGCCCTATGCCGAGATCGAAATCCGTCAGGATTTGATCGCCGCCCCTCCCGGTCAGGAAGCATGGGCGGATCGTCTGGCCGATGCTCTCGGATTGGCATGGATGAACATCGCGTGAGGGTGCGTTTGCGCTCCTTTGCAAGGGAACCTTTGTCGGGCTTACTGCTTCATTCGTTGGTCTCGACGTGACCGTGACAGTCATCGGCGAGGTATCACCTATTCGCGCGTAAGGACGGTCAATCGTGGAAATCCGCGTCGGCTACGAACTGATCTATAATTGCTTCCAGCCCACCCCGATGCTGTTGATGCTGAACATCCATTCATCGCGGCAGCGGGACCTCACCGCCCCGGATGAGATGCGCACCGACCCGTTTGTTCCCTATGCGGGCTATTATGACGGGTTTGGGAATTGGTGCACCCGGCTGGTCGCTCCCGCCGGGCAAATCAAGTTGACCACCGATACGGTGGTCAACGACAGCGGATTGCCGGATCGCTTCGCGCCGCAAGCTCGCCAGATGCCGGTGGAGCAGTTGCCTTCGGACGTTCTGATATTCCTGTTGGGCAGCCGATATTGCGAGACCGACCGTTTGTCGGATACTGCTTGGAATCTTTTTGGACATATCGCGCCGGGCTGGGGACGGGTGCAGGCGATCGTCGATTACGTCCATAATCACATTACCTTCGGGTACCAATACGCCCGCCACACCCGGACCGCCTGGGAGGCCTATAACGAGCGGATTGGGGTCTGCCGCGACTTCACGCATCTCGCCGTCGCCTTCTGCCGTTGCATGAACATCCCAGCTAGGTACTGCACCGGCTATCTGGGCGATATCCGCGTGCCGCCGCTTCCCGGGCCGATGGATTTCTCGGCCTGGTTCGAGGTTTTCTTGGATGGCGAGTGGTACACATTCGACGCCCGTCACGGCGAGGCGCGGATCGGCCATATCGTGATCGGCCGGGGCCGGGACGCAACCGACGTCGCGATCAGCAATAGCTTTGGGCCCAACGCCCTCGTGGGGTTCAAGGTTTGGACGGACGAAATAATCGGTAATTAGAACGCCGCATTTCTAAATCGACGCTTTACCGGTCAACATTTGTTTAATAAAACTGGTCCTGGATCATTTATCCGGGCTAGTAAAATGCCGTTTACAAAAATGAGCTGGAGGCGGCGCGGGTTCGCCATGCCGCTCATCGCGCGGCTGACTGGATTGGTCGTGGTCCTGATTGCACTAGCGGTGCTTTTCGGCTGGGCGTTCGATCGGGATATTTTCAAGCGACTGGTGCCGCATATCACCGCGATGAATCCAACGTCGGCCCTTGGCTGTTTGGTGATCGGCATGGCGCAACTCGCGCCGCGTCGCGCGCGGCCGCATGCTGCCTGGTTCATCCGTCCTGAACTTTTTCGGATCGCGGCGGGCGCCTTTGTTTTCGCCGTCGGGGCCATCAAGTTGCGGGATTTGGTCGCGGGGGCGGATACAGGCGTCGACCGGATCATCTTCGCGTCCAAGCTGATTGGCGATGGAACGCTCAACACCAACGCGATGGCTCCGCACAGCGCCTTCTGCTTCATGTGTATCGGGGCGTCGTTGATATTGGCCAGTCTGATGAACCGCTGGGCTATTTGGGCGTCGCAGTTGATTGCCTTTATCGCAGCCCAGGTCGCGGTGACGGCGATCGTAGGATATATTTTCGGCGCGCTGAAGCTGTATGGCGTAACCAGCTTCGTACCGATGGCGCTTGTTACCGCGATTTCTTTTTTGTTATGCGCACTCAGCATCTTCGCTTTCCGGCCCCATCGGGCCTTTATCGCAATCGTGACCAACCAGACCTTGGGCGGCGTGCTCGCCCGTCGCCTCTTGCCGGCCGTCACGTTAATCCCGATCGCGCTCGGTCTGCTCTGGGGCGTCGGTCAGCATACCGGTTTCATGAATCCGGCGACGGGCATCGCGGTCTTTGTCGCCGCCGTGATTGTCATTCTGACGATTATCGTGTTGTGGGCGGCGTTAAGCCTTGGGCGCGCCGCCGCCAATTTGGCGGCGCGGGGCCGCGAACTCATGCAGGCGGAGATCAGGGCGAACGCCGCCAACATCGCCAAGAGCGAGTTCCTCGCCAATATGAGCCACGAAATCAGGACCCCGATGAACGGCGTACTTGGCATGAGCGGCCTGCTGCTTGGGACCGCCCTGAACGATGAGCAACGGCGTTATGCCGACGCCGTACGAGAATCGGGCGAAGCCCTGTTGATGATCATCAACGATATCCTCGATATCTCAAAGCTGGAAGCGGGCAAGGTTCAGATCGAGCGAATCGATTTCGATCTCGCCGATATCGTTGAAAGCGCCGCATTGTTTCTCGCGCCAAGCGCCCACGCGAAAAATATCGATATAGGGGTATTTATTGAACCGTCCGTGCGCGGGTTCTTCCATGGAGACCCTTTGCGTATACGTCAGGTTCTTCTCAACCTGATGGGAAACGGCATCAAGTTCACCGAGCGCGGCGGGGTTCTTGTCCAGGTCTCGATGGTTGCTCACGCGGATCAGCGCGTACGGGTTGAGGTAAAGGATACCGGGATTGGCCTGGCGGAATCCGTCCGATCCCGCGTCTTCGAGAAATTCAGCCAGGCGGATAACTCGGTTACCCGTCGATACGGTGGAACAGGCCTCGGGTTGGCTATCTGCCGGCAATTGGTGGAGCTCATGGATGGCGCGATCGGCGTGGAAAGCAGCCTGGGAACGGGCTCCGTCTTCTGGTTCGAACTGCCGCTGCCCCGCGCGCTCGAACGAGAAGGCGAAAAAGTAGCGGCCACCACGTCGCGCCTTGATGGATTGCGTGTTCTTGCTGTCGACGACGTGCCTATGAACCTTGAAATACTCGTTCGACAGCTAGGCGCGGCCGGAATCGAAATCGTTTGCCTTGGCGAAGCGATCGACACCCTGCCCGAGATGGAGCGCGCTCAGCGCGCTGGGCGACCCTATGATGTCGTCATCCTTGATCAGATGATGCCGGGCCTATCGGGGGAGGCGGTGGCCGAGATGATCCGCGCCCAGCCAGCGCTTAGGGAGGCCAAGCTTGTATTGCTTTCATCGGCGGGCGCGCATGGTCATTCCGCGTCCGCCCGGTTCGATCTTGACGCAATCCTGGAGAAGCCGCTTCGCCAACACGATCTGGTTCAGCGCCTCGCCGCTTTGCGCGCCGAAAAGCGTGAGGCCGGCGGCCCGCCCGCATCTGTTCTTGTCGCGACCGAGACGAGACCGCCGGAGCTCGCGCCGTCTGGGCTGCGCGTATTGCTGGCCGAGGACAACCGGATAAACCAGAAATTCGCCGTGGCGTTGCTCGGTCGCCAGGGCCACACCGTCGACATCGCCGAGAACGGGCAACATGCTTTCGACGCCGTATGCCTGAAGGACTACGACGTTGTTCTGATGGATATTCAGATGCCCCAGGTCGATGGAATCCAGGCGACCGCCATGATTCGCGCCCTCGTCGGCCCGAAATCGAAAATTCCGATCATAGCGATGACCGCGCATGCCTTAAGCGGCGTGCGCGAGGAACTGCTCGGCGCGGGTATGGACGACTATGTCTCAAAACCGATCGACGCGGCGCTTCTTCTCGCCAAACTCGCCTCTTACATCCCAATCCCGGTGGCCGCGGCCTGATGCCTTGAGTGCTGGTGGTCGAGAATTACGGATGTGTCACCGCTCGGCCGCGCGCTCCTTGA
>CAJCJC010000238.1 GCA_903970575.1 Alphaproteobacteria bacterium | reverse complement strand
GCCCGGCGCGACGATCTTCTCGCAAAGCTCGAACGTCGCCGGAATTCCCACCGCCTCGATCGCGGTATCGACGCCGCGCCCGCCGGTCATTTTCAGGACCGCCTCAACCGCGTGACCGTCGCCACTATTGACGGTCGCCGTGGCGCCGAATCGCTTGGCGATCGCCAGGCGCTTGTCGTCCAGGTCGACCATGATGATCTCGGCCGCAGAGAAAAACTGGGCGGTCAGCAGGGCGGCGAGCCCGATCGGGCCAGAGCCGACGATCGCCACGGTGCTTCCGGGCTGAACCTTGCCGTTCAAGACGCCGCATTCGAAACCGGTCGGCAAAATATCGCTCAGCATCACCAGCGCCTCTTCGTCGGCGCCCTGGGGAATTGGGTAGAGGCTAGTATCCGCATGGGGAATGCGCACGAACTCGGCCTGCGTCCCGTCGATCTTGTTCCCGAGAATCCAGCCCCCGGTCGTGCAATGGGAGAACATCAGCTTCCGGCAATACTCGCATTTGCCGCAGGCTGTGATGCATGAGATCAGGACCCGGTCGCCCGGCTTGAACGCGGTGACCGCGACCCCAACCGTGTCGACAATGCCGACGCCTTCATGCCCAAGAATTCGGCCTGGGGCGCAGGTTGGAACGTCGCCCTTCAGGATATGCAGATCGGTGCCGCAAATCGTCGTCTTGACGATCTTGACGATCGCGTCGGTCGGATCGGCGATCTCCGGCTTGGCGTGATCTTCGAACGCTTTATGGCCGGGGCCATGATAAACGAAGGCTTTCATCGCGTTTTCCCACTATCTCTGGCGCAATCACCGGCGGCGATAGGGCCGGGCGTTCGATATCGATCGGAATTCGGTGGCGGCTGATCGATAGCCGTAGAGATGATGGCCGCCGGATCGGAATGTCAGACTCGGAAATTACCTAGAGGCCCGCCGCGGCCCCGTGCGCCCTGTTCACGCCCATCGCCCCTGCCCCATGGGTAGATTCCGGGGCTCCCGTCCCTGCGAGATATTCATCAGTGTGGCGCCAGCCAAGCGCCAAACCCGGCATGCTTGGGTGCGATGAATCGAGACCGCGATGCGAAAACCTGCGTGCACGATCATGATGGCGCTGGGGCTTGCAGGCCCCCTATCCGACGTTAAGGCGGCGGATAATTCGTCCATGCCGCAACTCACGCTGCCCCCGGCGGCGCCCGCGCCGGAGGAGGTCGCGGCCACGCCCGTGTTCTCGTTCAGCGCGACGGCCGCCACCAATTATATTTTCCGCGGCGTCAGCCAGACAGAGGATCACCCGGCCCTATTCGGCAGCGGCCGCGTGACCGATGGCGATTTCTACGCGGGCGCCGGGATCGAGAATGTCGATTTCCACAATAGCACCGAGGCTGAATATGACCTGTCCGGTGGCTGGACGCCCCTGGTCGGCGGCTTCAAGCTCGATCTCGGGATGCTCCGCTACGGATATATCGACGAGCCGGCCCACACCCATATCGACACCGTCGATTTCAAGGCCATGGCGTCACATGATTTCGGCCCGGCGACGTTCGCGGTGGGCGTATATTACACACCGAATTTCTTCGGCGCCGGCCGCGACGGCATTTATTTCGAGGGGCGCGGCGCCTACAGAATAACCGACGGCCTGACCGCGAGCGGCGCCGTCGGCCGCCAGACAGTCGATGGGGGCCTGGACCACACGACCTGGAATATCGGCCTCGGCTACGCCATCACCAAAAATATCGGGGTCGATTTTCGCTACTACGACACCAACGAACACAGCCTGGGCCGCCTTTATGGCAGCCATTACGTGGCGGCGATCAAGGGGACGTTTTAAGGCCGCTCGGGTCGGGAATCAGCGGCGCGCGCGCGTAAGTTGACGCGTTGGGAAACGCTGGGCTAAGGATCGGCGGAATTCAGTCAACCGAGGACACGATGCACACCGACCCGCTTTGGATCATCATGATCGCCTTGATCCTCGCCTTTTTCTTCTGGCAAACCCGTCGCTCCTGACCGGGCCGCGCCGGGGCTTTAGCGCCCCTCCCGATACCAAGCCAGTCCGAGGCTTCCCCCCAGCAGGATCAGAAGCGCCAATGGCGGCAGCAGCGGCGTTTCCGTAACCCCGCGCACCGTAAAGCGGCCGTTTCGCCTGAGCCCCATCCAACCTCGGCCGCCGGCCGGGCCATCGGCGTCGACGCGCCTGATATCCAGCTTGCCGCCATCGGCGAGCCAGATGAAGGCGCCCCCCGTCGCGGCGACGATCGGCTTCAGCCGGTCTTCGGTCGTCAGCACGTCGCGCATCTCCGGCGTGTCGATGGAGCCGATTACCGCGAACGCCGTGTGAGTCCCGTCCTCCACCTTGTAAAGGCCGATTGAATCGGCGGGGACATTCGCCCGCGAAACGCCGTGGCCCGCATCTTCCAGCGAGATCTGTCGCGTCTTGCCGTCGGGACCCGTCAGTGTCACGACGATAGGCTCGGCGGGCGGTTGGAGAGACCGGCGCGAGATCACAATCTGGCGATTCTTCGCCGCCGCCGTGAGCTGGTTTTCGTCCAGCTCGGGCTCCTTCATAAGCCAGTGGGCAAGGCGTCGCAGCAATTCGGCTTGCGGGCCGCCGCCCTCGAAACCACGGGACCAGAGCCATATCTGGTCACTGGAAAGCTGCGCCACACGACCTTCGCCCGCATGAGACAGCAGCAGCAGGGGCTTGCCCTCGGCGCCGGTCATTACAACGTCGCTGTCGGAACTTACCGGCGAAACCTCGCCCTGCCGGAACCAGCGGCCCCAGGAGGGCGCGCCTTTTTCGTCATCGCCCGGCAATTCCGTCGTCACCGGATGGCGCTCGCCCAGATCCGTCACTTTGGGCTTGAACGGCTCATTGATCTCCCGTCCGGTCGGCGATCCGGGAAGCACGTCGCGCAAAGCGGTCCGGAACAGCGACGCGCCCCCCTCGAACCCCGGCCCGCTCGCCTCCAGCAAGGCTCCGCCGTTGCGCACATAGGCCGCCAAATTGGCGTAATACTGGGGTAAAAGCAGCATCTGCTGATAGTGATCGAAGATGATCAGGTCGAACTCATGCAGCCTGACGTCGAACAACTCGGCGATCGGGAAGGCGATCAGCGACAATTCGTTGAAGGGCGTGCCGTCGTTCTTTTCCGGGGGCCGCAGGATCGTAAAATGCACCAGATCGACCGACGGATCGGCTTTCAGCAGATTGCGCCAGGTCCGCTCGCCGGCGTGCGGTTCGCCAGAAATCAATAGCACGCGCAGCCGCTCGCGCACGCCGTTGATGACCGCGACCGCCCTGTTATTGGCGAGCGTCAGCTCGCCATCGGCGGGCGCCGCGTCGAATTCGACGGTGGTCGGGCCGCCATGCTTGATCGGCACGTTGACCATGAACTCCTGTCCGGGTTCGGCCGTCAGGTCGCGCGGCGCCCCGCCGTCCTGCGTCACAATGATCGAAACCGGACCGGGCGGGATATTCGAATCCACCACCCGCAGCCTGACGGGCACGCTATTCCCGACAATGCCGTATCCGGGCGCGTCGACAATTTCGATCCGCCGGTCGCGCTCATTCCGCGCGCCGGTCAAAAGGACGTGGATGGGTCCCTGGCCCGATACGTCCGATGGCTTGGGCGCGTCATGAACCTCGCCATCCGTGATGAGGAAAGTGCCGGCGAGACGGTCGCGCGGGATATCCGATAACGCTTCGGCGCGTGGCGCGAAGAGGTCGGTCTCCTCGCCCACGGCGCTCGGGTCGCTGTCGACCACGCGCGTTTCCAGGTCGGGATACCGGCCCAGTTCCGCCTTCAGCGCATCGATGGCGGCATTCGTCCGCTCGGTACGGCTGGAAAAGCTCTGGCTGGGCGATCTGTCCGCGACGATCACCGCCACATCCTTCAGAGGTTCGCGCAACTCCTTAACGATCGATGGTTGGATCAGCGCGAGCGCAAGGCCAGCCAGCAGGATCGATCGCTGCCAGCGCCCGCGTCCCCGACCCAGGAACGCGGCGATCAGAGCAAGCGCCGCAAGCCCGATCAACGGCCCCAGGATGGGCCACGGCAGGAGTGGCGCCAAGGAAAGATTGGCGGCGCCGTTCATTGGCCAAGCCGCTGTTGTATGAACGGAGCGTGGACCAAATCCGCCTTATAATTCCCGGTCAGCGCGTACATCACGAGGTTGACGCCGAACCGGTAGGCCCATTCCCGCTGCCGCTCGCCACCCGGCGACAGGCTGAACATAGGCAATCCGGCAGTGTCGATCGCCCAGGCGCCGGCCCAGTCGGCGCTGCCGACGATCACGGACGATACGCCGTCGTTCCGCGCATCCTGGTCGCGCTCTACCCAAAGATCGCCGCCAACGGTTCGCCCTGGAAATTCATCGAGAAGATAGAAGGACTTGGTTAGAACGTGACCGGGCGGGATCGGGATCAGCGTGGGAATATCGATGCCTTGAACCAGCTTGCCGATATTGAGTTGCCCGTTCCCGGCGCCGGCGCGGGTATCGATCAGAACCATGCCGCCGGTCGTGAGATATCTGTTCAGCTTCTGCTTCGCCTGATCGGAAAGCGGCTCCGATGTCGCCGAGACAGGCCAATAGAGAAGGGGATAGACCGACAGCTCGTCGCGCTCCAGATTGACCTCCGCCGGCGCGGCATGGTCGATCGCCGTGCGCAAGACCAATTGATGGGCGAGCCCTTGCAGGCCGGCCCGACTGATCCGGTCGGTCGCGGCGTCGCCGGTCACGACATACCCCAGGGTCACCTGCGCCGCGGCCGCCGCGAGGCGCGAATCCGAATCCGACATAGCCGGGTCGGCGCGAGCGATGGTTCCCCAGCCAAAAACCGCCAACAGCACGATCGCCGCCGTTAAGCGCCCTTGCCTTCCCCGGGGCAGTCTTGGCAACGATCCGCCCAGCCACAGCGCGACAATCGTATCGATCGCTCCAAGCGCCAGCGCGGCGCCCATCAACCAGGGCGCCAGCGAGACCTCGCCCGGCACCGTATAATTCCCGCGATCGAGCGCCGGCGGCAAGGATTCGAGCGCAGTCACCGTCGTGACCGATTGCGTCAGATTGAGCGCCCGCCTGGAATCCGCCTCGCCGTAATAACCGGGAGGATGCTGCGCATCGGGAACCGTCGAATCGAAGCGCTCGGCGGTGATCGCTGACGACGCCCCGCTCGGCGGCCTCAGACGCGCGAACCCGTCCAGCACGCGATAGGGTTCGAGCGCCCCATGATCGGGCGCACGGCTGATCCCGGCGCTGTAGGCGACAATGCGCCGAAGCATCTGCGGGAAAAGTCCCGAAAGCGACAGATTCGACCAATCGGGATCGGCGCTGGTGTGAACCAGCACAACCGTGCCGTTCCCGCGCTTATCCGCGGTGATGAGCGGCGTGCCGTCAACCAGCCTCGCCCACACCTTGCGGTCGAGATCGATCGACGGCTCCGCCAAAATCTGGCGCGATACGGTCACATCGCTGGGTATATCGAGACCGCTGAAAGGACTATCCTGCGCGAACGGCGCCAAGTGCGCCGGTTCGGTCCAGGACATGGCCCCCGCAAGCGACCGACCGCCGGTGCGCAACTCCGTCGGCAGCAGGGGGTCGCGGCTGGTCGGTTCGGCCGCCGCCAACTTTGGCCCGGCGAAGCGGAGCAACAAACCGCCTTTATCCACCCAGTTTGCGATCGCCAGACGATCTTGCGGCGACAGCGGCGTCGCGTCCGTCAACACCAGCACGGCGGGCGCCCCTTTCAGAAGCGCCTCAAGATCGCCGGTCCGCACCTCCGCGAAAGGGTCAAGGGCGCGGGTGATGTAAAAGCTTCCGGTTAACAAAGCGTTCGCGTCCTCGCCCTCCGGCGGCGTCC
>CAJCJC010000237.1 GCA_903970575.1 Alphaproteobacteria bacterium | reverse complement strand
TCGTCTCTTTGCCTCCGCGCCGGCGGCGATTCATGGTAGGATCGAAATTCGCGGCCTTGGCCTGTTCAAGGTGGACGCGATTATGAAAGCCGAAATCGCCATGATCGTCGATTTGGTCGATCCCACCGCCATCGAACGCCTTCCCGAGCCTGCTTTGTGCCGCTTGGCGGGGGTCGATGTGCCGTTGCTGGCGCTGGCCCCCTTCGAAGCTTCCGCCCTGGTCAAGCTGCGCTTCGCGCTGGCCGCCGCCCTCGATCCCGGCCTGCTCGCCCGATGAACGCCGTCCCCGCCGCCGCCAGACGTTTCGTCCTGGTGACCGGCCTCGCGGGGGCGGGGCTCGCGACGACGCTGAAGGCGCTGGAGGATTTGGGGTATGAGGTTCTCGACAACCTCCCTTTGTCCCTCTTTACGCTGCTGCTGCGCGAAAGCGAGTCGCGGGATCGTCCGCTCGCCATCGGGATAGACAGCCGCACCCGCGATTTCACGGCCGAGGGGTTGCTGGCCCGGGTCGACGATCTGCGGGCGCAGGCCGGCATCGACGTGCACCTGCTCTATGTCGAGGCCGGGGATGACGCCTTGCTGCGCCGTTTCAACGAGACGCGGCGCAGACATCCGCTGGCCGTCGACCGCCCGGTGATCGATGGCATCCATAAGGAACGGCTGGTCCAGGAGAGCCTTAAACAGGCGGCGGATGTCGTGATCGACACCACGGACTTGTCTATCCACGATCTCCGGCGGATCATAGGCGGGCGGTTCGCGCTGGACCGCACGCCGGACCTCGGCGTCTTCGTGGTCTCGTTCTCGTATCGAAAGGGGTTGCCGCGCGACGCCGATCTGGTGTTCGATGTGCGCTTCCTTCGAAACCCCCACTGGGATTCAGAATTGCGGCCATTCACCGGGCAGGACCCACGCGTCGCCGCCTATATCGAAGGCGACCCGGAATGCGAGCCTTTCATGTCCAGGCTCACCGGCTTTATCGCGCCGCTTCTCCCGCGCTATCGGCAGGAGGGGAAAAGCTATCTGACGATCGCGATCGGCTGCACCGGGGGCAAGCATCGCTCGGTCTATATCGCCGAACGTCTCAGCGCCTGGTTGCACGAGCAGGGAATCGATGTGGGGTTGAGCCATCGCGGCTGCGAACGGTCGGGGGAAACCGCGTGAGCCCCGATCGTCACGATCATCATGATCACGATCATCACGGCCACGACCACGCCCATCACGATCATGCCGCCGGCGCCAGCCAGACGCGTGTATTCCTGACATTCTGGCTGATCGCGGCCTTCATGGCGGTGGAGGCCGTCGGCGGCTGGTGGGCCGGGTCGCTCACCCTGGTCGCCGACGCGGGCCATATGCTCACGGATGCGGCGGCGCTCGGTCTGGCCTGGTTCGCCGCGCGCGCCATGCGGCGGCCCAGCGACGCCGAACGCTCCTACGGCCATGACAGGTTCTCGGTGCTGGCCGCGCTCGTCAACGGTCTCGGCCTCATCGCCATCGTCGTGTGGATCGCGGGTGAGGCGGTTCACCGGCTGATAGCGCCGGAAGAGGTTAAGGCGATTCCGATGCTGGTCATCGCCATCGCCGGCTTCGCGGTCAATTGTGGCGCGTTCTTCATGCTGCACGGGGCGGACCGCGATAACCTCAACATCCAGGCGGCATTGCTCCATGTTCTGGGCGACATCGTCGCCTCGCTCGCCGCGATTACGGCCGCGATCATAATTCTGCTGCGGCCCGGCTGGTCGGCCGCCGATCCCATTCTCTCTGTCGTCGCCGCGATCCTTATCCTGCGCAACGCCGTCGGCGTGGTCCGCCGGTCCTGGCACGTCTTGATGGAGGCGACGCCGGAGGGCGTCGACGTGACGGAGATCGAACAGGCGCTCGAGACCCTGGATGGGGTCGCGGACATCCATCATTTGCACGCCTGGTCTTTGACGCCGGGCAAGCCCCTCATCACGCTCCACGCCCGGATCGCGCAGGGCAGCGATCCGGACGCGGTGCTTGGCCGTATCAAGCGCACGCTGAACGACCGCTTCCGCATCGATCACTCCACCATACAGATGGAAAGCGCATGCGCCGACGACGAGGATCATCATGATCGTTCCGGCCCGGGCGACCGCCCGACAGAGAGTCCGACCATCTCCATGAAAACCATCCGCGTCGGGCGCGGGCGATGACGGCGCGAACATGATCGGTCTCGTCCTCGTCACCCACGGCAATCTCGCCCGTGAATTCGTGGCCGCCATGGAACACGTGGTTGGCCCGCAGGAACAGGTTCGCGCCATTTCCATCGGCCCGGACGACGATATGGAGCGCCGACGCGCCGAGATTCTGGCTGCCGCGATCGAGGTCGATAGCGGCGACGGCGCGATTCTCCTGACCGATATGTTCGGGGGCACCCCGTCAAATCTCGCGATTTCGATCATCGATCGCGCGCGCATCGAGGTTCTGGCCGGCGTCAACCTGCCTATGCTGATCAAGCTGGCGTCGGTCCGCAAGGCGGAAAATCTGGCGACGGCCGTGACCCAGGCCCGAGACGCAGGCCGCAAATATATCAGCATCGCGTCGACGCTTTTGACCGACCCATCTTGACCATCGCGGGCGGCTTGCAGGGCGCTGGCGACCCGCCTTGTCTATCGGTCACCATCGTGAATTGCCGGGGCTTGCATGCGCGGGCCGCCGCGAAATTCGTCAAGCTCGCGGACGGATTCGACGCGGTCGTCGCGGTGGAGCGCGGCGGCGTCTCGGTCGATGGACGATCGATCATGGGGCTGATGATGTTCGGCGCCGGACCCGGTTCGGAAATTCATCTGAGCGCGACGGGGCCTGACGCTCATGCGGCCTTGCTGGCGCTCGCCGATCTCGTGGCGCGCGGCTTCGATGAAGACCTGGGCCCCGGTTCCGGCTGACGGTGTTGCCCAACTGGGGTCGGCCTGTTACATGCTGCCCTGCGGCTAGATTTGCCGATCATTGCTAAGATTAAGGAAGAATTCATGGCTCTCGACGGCGTCGGTACCGAACACGATTACGCGATCAAGGATATCGGATTGGCCGACTGGGGGCGCCGCGAGGTTGCCATCGCCGAGACCGAAATGCCCGGCCTGATGGCGACAAGGGAGGAATACGGCCCGTCCCAGCCGCTGAAAGGCGCGCGCATCGCCGGCTCGCTGCATATGACGATCCAGACCGCCGTATTGATCGAGACGCTGAAGGCTCTGGGCGCCGACGTGCGCTGGGCGTCCTGCAACATCTATTCCACGCAGGACCATGCGGCTGCGGCGATCGCGGCCGCCGGAACCCCCGTCTTCGCCATCAAGGGCGAGAGCCTGGAAGATTACTGGGACTATACCCATCGCATCTTCGAATGGGCCGATGGCGGCGCGCCGAACATGATCCTCGACGATGGCGGCGACGCCACGTTGCTGGTGCATCTTGGCCTGCGCGCCGAGAATGGCGATACGAAATTCCTCGAAACCCCGTCGAACGAGGAAGAAGAGGTTCTGTTTCGCGCCATCCAGAATCGTCTCAAAAGCAAACCCGGCTGGTATACCCAACTCGCGAAGAGCATCCGCGGCGTCACCGAGGAAACCACGACCGGCGTGCATCGGCTTTATCTGATGGCGAAGGACGGGTCGCTGCTGTTTCCGGCCATCAACGTGAACGACAGCGTCACCAAGTCGAAATTCGACAATCTCTATGGCTGCCGCGAAAGCCTGGTGGACGGCATCCGTCGGGGCACCGACGTGATGATGGCCGGCAAGGTCGCGGTCGTCGCGGGCTTCGGCGACGTCGGCAAGGGCTCCGCCGCCTCGCTCAGGAGCGCCGGCGCGCGGGTGATGGTGACCGAAGCCGACCCGATCTGCGCGCTCCAGGCCGCGATGGAGGGCTATCAGGTCACCACGATGGATGAGGCGGCCGCGTTCGCCGACATCTTCGTGACCGCGACCGGCAACGTCGACGTGATCACGCTCGATCACATGCGGGCGATGAAGGACCGCGCCATCGTCTGCAATATCGGCCATTTCGACAGCGAGATTCAGATCGACGCGCTGCGCAACTACAAATGGGAAGAGGTCAAGCCGCAGGTCGATGAGGTCGTCTTCCCCGACGGCAAGCGCCTGATTGTCCTGTCCAAGGGCCGGCTGGTCAATCTTGGGAACGCCACGGGCCACCCCAGCTTCGTGATGAGCGCCTCCTTCACCAACCAGGTTCTGGCCCAGATCGAGCTTTGGCAGAACACCGGCAAATACGAGCATAAGGTCTATGTTCTGCCCAAGGCGCTGGACGAGAAAGTCGCCCGCCTGCACCTCGCCAAGATCGGGGTCAAGCTGACCGAGCTGACCGACAAGCAATCCACTTATCTGGGCGTCAGCAAGGCCGGACCGTTCAAGAGCGATCATTACCGGTATTGATCGTCTCCGAATCGCGCCGCTCCGCATGGGGCGGCGCGATAGCCGGTCTCACCCCTTCGATAATTGACCCAGCAACGCCTGGGCGTCGCTCTTCCCGTCGAAGTCGCGGCCCGTTGATAACGCGCTCTTCAAAAGGTCCGCTGCGCCCGTCTTGTCTCCCGCGCGGTTCAGCGCATAGGCCAGATGATATTCTATCTCCAGGTCGGCCGGAGCCAGA
>CAJCJC010000236.1 GCA_903970575.1 Alphaproteobacteria bacterium | reverse complement strand
AAGGCTCAAATGCTCCATCGCCGCGCCGGCATTGCCCAGCCCCGCCTCGGCCACGCCCAGCAGGAATCGCGCGTCGATATCCTGGGGATCGACGCCAAGCAGTGGCCGGCAGAATTCCGTCGCCTGGGCGAAACGCGCCGCCTTCAGGCTGTCGACGGCGTTGACCAAAGCTTGCTGGCGGTCGAACGGCGCGGCTAGCGCGCTGGGCGTCATTGCGCGCTGTCCCACACTTGGTGAATGCCGACCACCATGTATTCGACCGCGACCGCGGCGAGCAGGATGCCGAGCAGGCGGGTCGCGACGCCCGCAAGCGTCGGGCCGACGAAGCGCCCAAGCCGCGCCGCCGTCAGGAAGGTGACGAGCGTGATCGCGAGCACGATCAGCATGGCGGCCAGCACGATCCCCTGTTCCAGCGGCGCGCCCTTGTGGCGGCTGGTCAGCAACAGGGCCGAGGTGATCGCGCCGGGTCCCGCGATCAAGGGAATGCCCAAGGGAAAGATCGCGATGTCATCGACCCTGGGTTCCTCTACCGCGTGCTGCGCGGTTTCCGCCCGACGCTGAACCCGGTTCTGGAACATCATCTCGACCGCGATCAAGAACAGCATCGCGCCCCCGGCGGCGCGGAAGGCGGGCAGTGGAATCCCGAGCGCCCCCAGCAGGCGTTCCCCCAAAACCGCGAAGAGCAACAACACCGAGCCGCCGATCAGCGCGCCGCGATAGGCCAGCCGCTTTCGGTCCGGCGCGCTCAACCCAACGGCCAGGCCATTGAAAATGGCGATCAGCCCGATCGGGTCGATAATCACGAAAAACGTGACGAAACTGCTGATCGCGAGGTCTATCAGTGGGTTGGGCGGCATGCGTTTCCTAAAGAGGCCAGCCGAGCGCGGCCAGCGCGTCGAGCATATGCGCTGGCGGCGGCGCCGTCACCACAATAGGCGCCTTGCTCAGTTGTAGCGGAACGGTCACTTCGCGCGAATGGAGATGCAGCGTCGCGTTGCCGGCGGAACCGCCATAGATCGTATCGCCCAGGATCGGGCATCCGATCGCCGCGGCGTGCACCCGGATCTGGTGGGTGCGGCCGGTGCGCGGATGGAACGCCATCCAGGTCAGCCCGTCCGTCTGGCCCATGATCGTGTAATCGGTGACCGATGGCTGCCCGCCGGGGTCGGCGAACATCCGCCACCCATCCTTGCGGTTGACCTTCTGAAGCGGCAGGTCGATCCGGCCGCTCTTGTCCGGCGGGGCGCCCTCGACGACCGCCCAATAGGTTTTGCCGATTCGGCCGGCGGTAAAGAGCCGCCCCAGCTTGGCCAGCGCCTTGCGGTGGCGTCCCAGGATCAGGCAGCCGCTGGTGTCCCGATCCAGCCGGTGCGCCAGCGCCGGCAGGCGCGGCAGGCCAAAAGTCAACGCTGAGAAGAATTGCTCCAGATTAGGGCCGCCGCCCGGTCCGGCGTGAACGGGAATGCCGGCGGGCTTATCGATCACCAGCATACTGGAGTCGCGAAACAGTACCCGGCCCGCCAGAAAATCGGCGGGAAAGGCTTCAATTTGAACGGGGCGGGACAGCGCTTGCACACGCAAAGGCTTAAGCCCGGGGATTTCCCATGGCAAGAATGGCGCCCGGGACGGGCGCCTCGGCCCCGCCGTAGCGTTCCAGGAACCCGCGGAAATACCCGGCCAGAATCCGGCAGCCTTCCTTTATGTCGATCGCCCAGTCGAACATCGCGACTTCATAGCAGAAATCGTTCAATTGCCTCAGCAATAGCCGCGATTCGATCCGCGCCCGCATCGCCTCCGGCGCATCGGACAACGGCGCCCGGAAGGCGGGAATGCGCGGGGCCCAGCGTTCCTCGGTCTCGCTGATAATGTTGATCATGATCGCGTGAAAATCCGGCTCGATCGCCAGCATATGCGCGAAGGTGAGGATCAAGTCCTTCTCCCGCCGATAGAGCTCGACGAGATCGCCAATCCAGTCGACCAGTTGCGCTTCGTTCGGCTCCTCGAAATCCAGCAGCCTGTCGTAATGCGCATAGAGCGTCGGCGCGAATTCCGCGTGGAGGGCGCGACCGATGGCGAACTTGCCATCGAAATGCTTATAGAAGGTGGCCCGGCTGATTCCCGCGCGGGCGATCACGTCCTCGACGCGCGTGGCGGCATAGCCTCCCTCGGACAGCACGTCCCTGGCCGCCAACAGGATGCGCTGGCGGCTATCCTGCTTTTGCAACTGCTGCCGTGTTGGGCCGCGCGGATGGGGCGCGATTGACGTGGACACGCAAAGCCTCTTGGATGAACAGCGGCGTTGACGAAACCATACGGTATGTATAGACGCTGTGTATAGTCAAGCGAAGCGGCCATGGCCAAGCGGCCCAAGGTCACGAATGAGGAAGGCGCATGTCGGGTCTCACCCACCTCCAGCGGCTGGAAGCCGAAAGCATTCACATCATGCGAGAGGTCGCGGCGGAGGCCGAGAATCCTGTCATGATGTATTCTATCGGCAAGGACAGCTCGGTCATGCTGCGCCTCGCCATGAAGGCGTTCGCGCCGGGAAAGCCGCCATTCCCGATGCTACATATCAACACGACGTGGAAGTTCCGCAATATGATCGAATTCCGCGATCGGCAGATGGCGGAGCTTGGGCTGAACCTTATCTCCTACACCAATCAAGAGGCGGTGGCGCAGGGGATCAACCCGTTCGATCACGGGTCGGCCTATACCGACATCATGAAGACCCAGGCGCTGAAGCAGGCTCTCGATAAATACGGATTTGACGCGGCGTTTGGCGGCGCGCGGCGTGACGAGGAAAAGTCCCGCGCCAAGGAACGCATATTCTCATTCCGCTCCGCCAATCATGTATGGGACCCCAAGCGCCAGCGGCCGGAACTTTGGCGGCTCTATAACGCCCGCAAGAACAAAGGTGAGTCGATCCGGGTCTTCCCGATCTCCAACTGGACCGAACTCGATATCTGGCAATACATCTATCTGGAGAACATCCCGATCGTCCCGCTCTATTTCGCGGCCCCCCGCCCGGTGGTCGAACGCGACGGCATGCTCATCATGGTCGATGACGATCGCATGCGGCTCAACCCCGGCGAGACGCCGATCGTGAAGAACGTACGCTTCCGCACGCTCGGCTGCTACCCGCTATCGGGCGCGGTCGAAAGCGACGCCGCCACCTTGCCCGACATCATTCAGGAGATGCTTCTGACCACCACGTCTGAACGGCAGGGCAGGGCGATCGACCATGACAGCGCCGCTTCGATGGAAAAGAAGAAGCGCGAGGGGTATTTCTGATGGCGCATGTCTCGGATCTGATCGAAAGCGATATCGAGGAATATCTCCGGTCGCATCAATATAAGAGCCTGCTGCGCTTTATTACCTGCGGCTCGGTGGATGACGGCAAATCCACCCTGATCGGCCGGCTGCTCTATGAATCCAAGATGATCTTCGAGGATCAGTTGGCCGCGCTCGAGGCCGATTCCAAGAAGATGGGAACCCAGGGGCAGGAGATCGATTTCGCCCTTCTGGTCGACGGCCTGGCGGCGGAGCGAGAGCAAGGCATCACCATCGATGTCGCCTATCGCTTCTTCGCCACCGAAAAGCGCAAATTCATCGTCGCCGACACGCCGGGCCACGAGCAATACACCCGCA
>CAJCJC010000235.1 GCA_903970575.1 Alphaproteobacteria bacterium | reverse complement strand
CAGTCAGTCCGGGGATGGAGACCAGCGATGTTTGCACGCGCCAAGACCGCACGCTCGCGCCCGGCGGCCCGATGGGCGCTAAGGCTTGGCTGTGGCATGATGGTCATTGGCTTGGGCGGCTGCGAAACGGCGCTGAATACGTTTGTCGGAAAGCAAACCGGGACGGTCGCGCCGACCCCTCCGGCGACGCCCCCGGTCCCGCTGCCGACAACGGCCTTCATCACCGACAGCAATCTTTCCCCGAATTACACCAACCAGACGATTTTGCCGCCGACATTACCGCCGGCGCCCGATGAGGCCGCCGACCAGGGCGCCGAACCTGTCGTATCGACGGGGCCGCGTCACGCCATCGCCGCCGTTCCCCTGTCGACCGCGCCGGCCGCATTGGCGCCGCTGGGCGAAGCCGCGAACCGCGAGCAGGATATTGACGATGCGCGGTTCGTCCTTTTGATCCTGACGCCGCCAGGGACGGACGCGGCGTCGATTGAGCGGGGTAACGAGGCCGCGCGCCAGGCCGCCGGGGCGGCGCTGAGATCTCTGTCGGATTCCGGCATACCGTCGGAGCATGTCGATGTCTCGCTGGCGACCAGCGTCAATGTTGGGCCAGGAGAGGTACGGCTTTACCGACGTTAGACGTCAAATGGCGGCGGCGCCTTTTTCCCCGGTGCGGATGCGGATGACCTCATCGATGGCGGAGACGAAAATCTTTCCGTCGCCAATCTTGCCGCTATGCGCCGCGTGCTGGATCGCATCGACCGCGTTTTCGAGAACCGAATCCTGGACGACGACCTCGACTTTTAGTTTTGGCAAAAAATCCACGACGTATTCGGCGCCGCGGTAAAGCTCCGTATGGCCCTTTTGGCGGCCATATCCCTTGGCCTCGGTCACGGTCAATCCTTGGACGCCGACCTTGCTCAAAGCCTCTTTCACATCCTCAAGCTTGAATGGCTTGATGATCGCCTCGATCTTTTTCAACGTTTCCTCCAATTACGCTCTTGGCATTGGCCGGCATTACGACCGTCGCGCCAATTGAGAATTTTTTGTGAAGGCAAATTTAACTATTTTTCCTGGGAATGCCCGTGCTGTTTATGGCCCCGTGTTATGCGTCTGGCGAAAATCGACGTCGGTATCGGCGGCGAGTTCGGTAAAAGCCGCCCAGATCGCGACGTTCTGCGCCAATTCGCCGGCGTCCACCTTGTCGAACGTGTCGTCGGCCGTGTGATGGATATCGAAATAGTCGAGCCCGTTCTGCTGCATCGAGACGACCGGCACGCCCGCCTGTTGCAGCTCGGCGATGTCCGATCCGCCATGCAGCGCCGGATCGCGGGCGAGCAGCGCATGAAGCGGCGGCAATAAATCGCCGAACGCATGCGCGAACGGCGTTTTCGCCACGGCGACCGGCAGCTTCACCTCATAGATCGGCCGCGCGCCGAAATCGGTTTCGCCGGCCACGACGATCTTCGACGCTTCGTCGGCATGGGCCTTGGCGTAGGCGGCGCCGCTGTAATCCATCTCCTCCGCGCCGAACAGGACGACGCGAACCGTGCGCCGGGGATGTTGCGGCAAGGCGGCGATCAGATGCCCGACGCCAGCCACGATGGCGTCGCCCGCCCCGTCATCGATGGCGCCGGTTCCCAAATCCCAGGAATCGAGATGGGCGCCGATCAGGACGATCTCATCCGGCTTTTCGCGTCCTTTCAACTCGCCGACGACGGTGATGGATTGGGCGTTGGGGTTTTCGGTGGGCGTCAGGGTCACATGGATGGTCACAGGCCCCAGCGCGGCAAGCCGCTCAAGCTGGTCGGCGTCGGGGTTCGCAAGCGCCGCAGCCGGAATCCGGGGCGCCCCATCGGCGTAATTGAGCGCGCCGGTATGGGCCAGGCGGTGGCTGTCGGTTCCGAGAGAGCGGTGAAGATAGGCGACCGCGCCGCGCCGCGCCGCCTCCGACGGGCCGGCGCGGCGAATAGGATTGGCGGCGCCATAGCCGGCCCCATCCTGGGCGCGGACCATATGTTCGGTGACCACCGCGATTTTGCCATCGAGCGCATGCGGCGGCGCGGCGAGAAGAGCGGAATAGGTGCGAAAGACGACCGCCTCCGCCTCAAGACCGCCGGGCGGAGTCGCCACCGACCCGCCGAGCGCGGTCAGCACCAGACGCTGTGGAACCGGTTTAACGATCTCGGCGGTTTCGACGCCGCGAATCCAGGCGGTCATCGGGAAGCTTTCGGTATGAACATCGAGGCCCGCATCCCTCAGCTTGCCCACCGCCCATTTCGCCGCCCGCGCCTCCGCCTCGGTCCCGGCGAGACGCTGCCCGACTTCGGAGGTGAGGGATTCGAGAAAGCGGTAACTCCAATCGCCGGCCAGCGCCCTTTGGGACAATTGCGCCGCGGTTTCGATGGTTTTAGCTGGGATTTCGGGTTGGGCCTGCCCGGCGGCCCCTCCGGCCAGGGCGCACCAGGCGGCGCACCCGAGACTGGCGAAAAATAGATCCTTGCCCCGCATGGCGTCTCCGGTCGTTAGGAATGGCGGACGGAAAAGACGACAGGGCGTCCGAACCCATCATACCGAAAACGGCCATCACGCAAAGGCGGATTGGCGTTAGAAGGAACGGAGCAACAGCCTGGGCGCGGCCTCGGCGTTCAGGTCGGCGCAGACCATGACGCCAAGCCAGGCGATGAGGGACACGGCGCCCAGGACGCGGGCGCGAACAGGCATGGGGCCGGACGCGTTGAGAGCCTCGGAGAAACCCCAAAGGTTGAACAGCGCCGCGTTCGCCATGGCGACAACGATGAGGATCATCTTGAGCGTGAAATAGGCGTGGCTGCCGACATGAATGGGATCGTAAAAGAACAGGAGCAACCCCGTCGCCATGGCGACCAGGAACGTTTCAACGCTCCAAACCAGGATCGCGGACGATAGCGCCCGCAAGGGAACGGCCGGCTTGAACCCCATCAGGCGGAGGTCCAGAACAAGGATGGCCCCGAAGAAGGCCGAGACGGACAGAATATGCCCCATTCGGATAAGATGATGGACCGGTTGCAGCGCAAAGCGCAGCGGGCGGTTATCGAGGGCGGCAAGGATATCCGGTGGAATGGCCAGGAACGACAACGCGTGAAAATCGGACATTCTTGCCCCTGCTGCACGCCCGAATTTCAGGCATTTGTCCGACACATGGCTCACGGCCACTTTCCGAATTGATAATGCGAACCAATGTCATTATCAAGTGGGCATGACGCGAAGGAACGTGCGATGAATGCGAAAATGACGACGCTGTCGTTGATCCTGATCAACGCGACGTCTCTGATGATGGGCAGCGTGGCCTTGGCCGATCCGGTGGAGCTGGAGATCGCGGCTCACAGATTTACGCCCGCCGAGATTATGGTTCCGGCCAACCAGAAATTCCAGATCAAGGTGACCAATCACGACGAGACGCCGGCCGAGTTCGAAAGCCATGATCTGAAGGTTGAAAAGATCGTGGTGCCGGGCGGCACGGTTACCGTCACCGCCGGGCCGTTGAAACCCGGCGCGTATCAGTTCTTCGACGATTACCATCCGGATGACGCCAAGGGCGTTCTGACGGCCAAGGAGTAGATGCGGTGCTCGCGACCCTGATCATCGTTTTTCGTGAAGTGCTGGAAGCCGGGCTGATCGTCGGGATCGTGCTGGCCGCGACCGAGGGGGTGGCGCGCCGGGGGCGCTGGATCGCCGGCGGCGTCGCGTTGGGCGTGGCCGGAGCCTCGATCCTCGCGGTTTTCGCGGGCGCCCTGTCGAACGCGTTCTCAGGCTCGGGCCAGGAGGTGTTCAACGCCGCGGTTTTGATGGTCGCGGTTGTCATGCTGGGCGTGCACATTACGTGGATGGCCAGTCACGGACGCCAGATGGCGCATGAGATGAAGGCGATGGGGCGCGCGGTGATGGAGGGCGAGCGATCGCTGATGGCGATGGCTCTGGTGGTGGGCGTGGCGGTGCTGCGCGAGGGGTCC
>CAJCJC010000234.1 GCA_903970575.1 Alphaproteobacteria bacterium | reverse complement strand
GGGCGCGGCGGGCCATTGGGGGATCGATCTCGGGGCGCTGGAACCGCCGTTGCAAAGGATTGAAAAGTTGATCGCGGCTGCGCGGAGCAAGGGCGTAACCCTGGCCTTTGCCCGGGTCGTGACGCGGCCGGAAACCGATTCAGACGCGCTTAAGGCCCTGCACCAGCGTAAGGGAAGGCCGCCTCAGGCTGTCGCGATCTGCCGCGCGGATACGACTGGCGCGGATTATTATCGGGTTACGCCCAAACCTGGCGACATTGAAATCCAGAAGCCGCTCTATTCCAGTTTTGTCGGCACGGACTTCGACGCTCAATTGCGCGCGCGGGGCGTCGACACGCTGGTGGTGGTCGGCTTTACGACGGATTGCTGTGTCGACTGCACGGTGCGCGATGCGTTCCATCGGAATTATGACGTGTTCGTGGTCGTAGACGCCTGCGCCGCGTATGAGAAAGACCTCCATCTGGGCGCATTGAACGGCTTGTCGAAGAATTGCGCGATACTGACCGATACCGAGGCTGTTCTTGCAGCCTGGGCGTAAGGGGCGTGCGCTAACGATGCCCAGGCCGCTTCATGCCTTATCTGGCGGGAAGATGCCTCGGGGAATGCGGACATGGATGCCTTGCCGCCCGTCCACCACCTGGGTCACCGCGAAATCCGCCGCGACGCTCATCAGTGAATAGGAATCGTTCCGCGAAAGACCTTGGTGTTCATGCAGCAGGGTTAGCATGTCGAGCGACGCGTCGCGCATGGCGACATTCAAATCCTCATTAAACCCATGAACAATCCAGCAATCCGGCGTTTCCAGCAGCGGCGATGGGAAGGTGAAATCTCGCCGCAGGATCACCTGAAATAGCACGTCCAGCGATGATTCGATCGCCGTTCCCGATAATTCGCCATCGCCCTGCGAGATATGGGGATCCCCTACCGAGAACAGCGCGCCGTCGACCTGAACCGGATAATACATCGTGGCGCCCGCGCCGATCCGCCAATTGTCGATATTGCCGCCATGCTTGCCTGGCGGAACCGTGCTGACCCGTCCATGTGCGTCCGGCGCCACGCCGGCCGTGCCGAGATGTGGCCGCACGGGAATGCGCACGCCGTCCAGCGCCTTTTGCCTGTCGCATTCCGGACAGCGGGTAATTGTTCCTGGGACCAGATATTTTCCTGGGAAATCATACGCGTAAAGCGCCTCGGCGGTGTTGCCCGTCTGATCGATTTTATAGATTGTTACCCGTTCCTTCTCGCCGAACTCTTTATACAAATAGCCCCAATTGGCGGCGAGGTTGGAGCCATATCGGGTGCGCGGAGTCATGCTGAGATAGCGCACTTCCAGAATGTCGCCGGGCTTCGCGCCCTCGACATAGATCGGCCCCGTCATAATATGCACGCCGGGATTTCGATCCTCGGCCGGGATTTCGCGAAAGATAGACTCGATCGCTTCGTCGAACATCAGATCGGGATCGTCGCCGGCATGGTGGGTAATGGCCTCAGCTTGGACCAAATCCCCGCTCTTGACTGTAATGACCGGCGCCAGCGCGGCGTCGAAATACCCCCAGTGAACGGTTTTCGGCGTCGCGCGAATCTTATGCAGCGCGGACGGGACAATCTTTTCGCGGGCATTGGCGTCATTGTGACAAAGCGACATCGATGACCTCGGGTTTCCAGCGCGTACCGGGACGTTGTGGCGACACTATAATTCGTGCTGGCGGCTTTCTTGACTTGAGGCGCACTGTGTCTTGTTGCCTTAAGACGCGGGGCAGTCGCCGAGAACTGAACGTAGCGGAGCCAGGATGCTAAAATCCATCCCCTTCCTGAACAACCTTGCCGTCAGCGAACTTGGCTTCGGCGCGGCCGAGATCGGCAATCTGCATCGCATGCTATCGGATGAAGAGGCGCACGCCGTTCTGACCGCCGCGGCCGACGCCGGCGTAACGCTGTTCGATACCGCGCCCTTCTACGGTCATGGCTTGAGCGAATTACGGCTGGGCCAGTTTCTGCGCGGGCGGCCGTCTGGCGGCTATATCCTCTCGACAAAGGTTGGCCGCTATATGACGCCGCCAGGCGCGGAGCCCACGCCCTCCGTTTGGGCGTCGCCCCTGAATTTCGCGCCCGTATTCGATTACAGCTATGACGGGACGATGCGGTCGCTTGAGCAATCCCGTATGCGGCTTGGGCTGCCGACTCCCGATATCGTGTTTATTCATGATCTCGATCGTGGCAATCACGGCTCCAACTTCGACGCGCAGTTTCGCATCGCGACTGGCGGCGTGATCCGCGCTTTGCATGCATTGAGGGCCAGCGGCGATGTCGGCGCGATTGGCGTCGCCACCAATGAGGGCGACGTTGGCGCGATGCTGCTGAACGAGGGGGATTTTGACTGCGCCTTGCTCGCGGGCAGATATACCCTGCTCGATCAGACGGCGCTTGTCGATTTTATGCCGGTGGCAAAGGCGCGGGGCGTGAAAATCATACTTGGCGGCGTGTTCAATTCAGGCATTCTGGCTACCGGCGCGCGCGATGGCGCCCTTCATGATTATGCGCCTGCCTCGGAGCCCGTCATGCGCCGCGTTCGCGCGCTCTCCGCGATCTGTGATCGGTATGGCGCTCCACTGGCCGCCGCCGCGATTCAGTTCGCCAAGGCGCACCCATCCGTGGCGTCGGTGCTCGTGGGGGCCTCCCGCGCTATCACCATGGCGCGTGCAATCGAGGCGCTGCACGCGCCTATTCCCGGGGATCTCTGGCGGGAATTGTCGCAAGCTGGCCTAATCGCGCCGGATGCGCCGCTGCCCGCGTGACGCGCGGCAAGATATTGGGCGTTGTCCGACAAGATTTGCGGGCAGCCGCCGCTACAATGAGTTCGGTATAGAGGAGACTTCAGCGTGTCGCCGCCGTTCCGAGAAATCATCGACTTAAGTCACGAAATGACGGAGGGAATGCGGAACGGCGGCGGCTGGACGGTCGCCTTCCCGCGGATGGATAATTTCGCCCGCACCCGACAAATGACCGATGGGAAGGCCTCCTACGAGGCCAAGATGATGCTGTTTCCAGAGCATTGCGGGACTCATCTCGACGCGCCCCGGCATTTCCATGAGCCCGGCGACGCTATAGACCAACTGCCGCTGGAGCGGCTGCTCGTGCCCGGACATCTACTGGACCTGACCCATCGCCAGTCCGGCGAACCTATCACCATCGCGGATTTCGAAGCGGCTGAAGAAAAATCTGGCCGGCGTATTGGCCCCGGGACTGCGGTTACGTGCTGGACAGGGACGGACCGGTATTGGGGAACGCCGGCGATGCACCGCGGCCGGCCGCATGTCCCCACCGAGACCGCGCAATTCCTAGTTGACCGCGGCATGCAGCTTTTCGCGACCGATATGATCGGCATGGATAATCCCGATGAATGGTGGGACCCCACGCATCAGGTCTGGCTTTCCAACAACGTCTATATGGTGCAGCAACTACGCGGGCTCGATCGGCTGGTCGGTAAGGATTTTCTGCTCGTGGCCTTCCCGATGAAGGTGGTTGGCGCTACCGGCTGCCCCGTGCGCGCCGCGGCGCTGGTGTTTTGATACGTCATTCAGCTATGCAAATGGCAGTTCGCGCTCATCCAAGACGCGTGCAGGCTGATTGTCTAGCGTTTGCCCCAAGGAGCCCGCTTCGCGGTGCTATCCGCAACATTGGGATATCGTGATGGCTCGCTCCATTCTGAACGACGGCTTTTTCGAGAGCTTCGCGAGTTCCGTTTTAGATTTTTCCGAAGCCGAATCCCTGCCGCCCGCCTGCTATGTCGACCAGGAGTTTTTTGAATTCGAAAAAGAGACGCTGTTCTTCAAGGAATGGCTGTGCGTAGGACGTGAATCCTGGGTGAAGGAGCCGGGGGATTATTTTACCTCTAAACATGTTGGCGAGCCGCTGGTGATTACCCGCACCAAGGAAGGCGAAGTCGCGGCCATGTCCGCCGTGTGCCAGCACCGCGGCATGGTGGTGGCGGAGGGGCGCGGCCATACGCGTTCACTCGTATGTCCCTACCATCACTGGGTTTATTCTTTGAATGGGGAGCTGGTGGGCGCGCCTGAAATGGGGCGCACCTGTGATTTCGACCGCAAGGATCATGGCTTGCCAAGGCTTAAGGTGGAAATCTGGCAGGGCTTCGTGTTCGTGAACTTCGACGCCGACGCGCCCGCCTTGGCGTCCCGACTCAGTGCGTTGGATGAAGTGGTCGCCCATTATGACCTCGCCAATCTGGATGGGCCTCCGCCATCCGACCCGGTCCGCTACAGCTGGAACTGGAAGGTAATGTTCGAGAATAATAACGATGGGTACCACGCCAACCGACTGCATCGTGGGCCGTTGCATGACCCAATTCCAAGCGCGCTCGCGGCGTTTCCGGAGCTTTCCGATGAAAGCGCCGGATATTACCGCACCAATGGCTCCACTCATCCGGACGCAAGTTTCAACCCGACCCAAAGGGCGCTTCTGCCGGTATTTCCGAAGCTGACGGATGAAGAGCGAAACCGCGTGCTGTTCGTTAACGTGCCGCCCACGCTATCCCTGGTAATGAATACCGACATGATCCTCTACCTTGTCATGCAGGCGGAAGACGCGGATCATCATTCGCTGATGATGGGGGCGCTTGTCGCGCCGGGGGCGATGGAAAACCCGATGTTCGACCGGTTGATGCAATTCAATCAGGAATCCGTCGCGGAAATCGTCTCTCAGGACCTGCATGTGGACGAAATGGTGCAACAGGGGCTGAAATCGAAATTCGCGCCGCGCGGGCGCTACTCCTGGCAAGAAGGCGCCCAGCGGCAATTGAATGTCTGGCTTGTCGAACGGTACCGCCGAGGCTGGGAGCAGTTTAAGGCGCGCCTCCAATAGGTTTAGTGAGCCTTGGACAGTTCGCCGAGGCGTTTTTGGCGATAGGCGCGCGGCGTGGTCCCATAATCGGCGCGGAACGAGCGGCTGAAATGCGCGGCGTCGTTGAAACCCCAGCGAAAGCAAATATCGCTGATCGACAGGTTTCGGTGCGCGATGCTGCCCAAATCCGCGTGGCAATGCTCCAGCCTGCGTTGCCGCAGATATTGACTGAAGCTCATGCCCGCTTGCTGAAAGAGCTTTTGAATATAGCGGGCCGAGACATGCTGTTGGTCGGCGACCTGATGCAGCGTCAGGTCGCCATCTCCCAGTTGCAGTTCGATCGCCTGAGAGATTCGATGAAAATTGCTGGCGCCCGCCGCGTCGAAACAGCTCATCGCCGAGCTTTCCGCAAGGCTGGAGATCGCGAATTCGGACAGCGCGACCTCGATTGGACGGATATGTTCGTCGGTCAATTCCTCCAAATCGTCCACGATCGAGTGTAACAGATTGGAGAAGATGCGATTGACGGCCGCTCTGCCCGTCAACGCCCCTATTGGAAGCACCTGAAGGTTCAGAAGTCTCGGGTAAAGCATCGATTGGGGAATGCGAATATACAGCATCACGAAATCGCCCAACAACTTGAGCGTCGAACCGCGGCCGGTCGGTCCGTACAGAATATCGCCTTGCCGCAGATCGGTATTATCCGCCCCGTCATCAAGGATGAACACCCCCCTGATTGGCAGCGCGAGCCAAAGGCATGGCGGCCGGCTTGGGCAGGCGCCCGAAAGGGTCTGCGCCGAAGACGAGACTCGAGAGAACTCTATGCCAAGCGGCGAGGTTATGCTCGAGACATCGCCATGAAATCCCATGTTGTCGACCAGACGAGTCGCGGGAAGAGAGATTCGCCGCAACGCGTCGCCCCAGACGCGTTCACGCTCTTCACCGTGGACTACGTCAGTCGAGCACTTCCAAGACTTCATCCCACGAAAAGACCCCTCAAAAATGACGCTGTATAAAACCTTGTATAGAATAGCACCTATGCAGCAGTGGACATGCAATTTTCGTGCCGAGAAATCAGCGCCTCAGTCCAGGTGAAAGCCGTCGGTTTGGGGAAGGCTGTGATCAAGAAATAGGCAGTGAGCTGATTTATTGGGCGGCTCTCCGCCTGGGCGCGGTTAATCGAAATTCATGGAAGTCGTCACGGCTTTGCAGGATGAGATCTCCTCCAGTTGGGCGGTGAGCTTTTGCGTGGCGTATCCGAATGCGTCGACGCCCAGCAATAGCCGCAGCGGCGGAGATTCCCGGTCGGCCACCGATACTATGGCGTCGGCCGCCTTGGCTGGATCGCCAGGTTCATGACCCGCATGTTCGGCGAGAATACGGCGGGAAAGGCCAACCGTTTCATCGTAATCGTCGATGATGTTTTGGGTGCGCACCCTTGAACCCTTGGCGAATTCCGTTCGGAAACCACCCGGCTCCACCATCGTTACCGCGATTCCCAATGGCGCGACTTCAAGCGCCAGAGTCTCGCAAATGCCTTCCAGTGCGAATTTGCTGCCGGAATAGAGGCCGAGGCTCGGCCATCCCACCAACCCCGAGACGGACGTGATCGCGATAATCCGCCCGGACCGTCGGGCGCGCATGAACGGCAACGCGGCTTGGATGACCGCGACGGCTCCGAACACGTTAACCTCGAACTGCGCGCGTATTTCGGCGAGGCTCGCCTCCTCGACCGCGCCCACAAGACCATAGCCCGCGTTCACGACAAGGATATCGACGCCGCCGGTCAGCGCCTCGGCCTCCTTGACCGCAAGATGGACAGCGGTTTCGTCCGTGACATCGAGCAACATTCCAGTCGCGCGGCCGGGCGCCATCGCCTCGAACGCAGCCTTGTCCGCTTCCTTGCGGATTGTTCCGACGACAATGTCGCCGCGCTGAAGCGCCGCCTTGGCGATCGCGCGCCCGAAACCGGAACTCACCCCGGTGATCATCCAGCTCTTATTGGTCGTGGCGGCCATTGTTGGTTATCCTTGCTGTTGCATTGGCGATGAAACTCCATGCAAGCCGCGATCAGCATCCGCTGTCTTGCACCGCCGCGATGAAAGGTTTGACCATTCTCCCTTCGGCGCCTTGGCGCGATGCAAGTCGCGGTGCATCTTGAGACAAGACGGTGATAACCGGGTTTTTGCACACTGCAATCATCCCGATCGGCGGTGAGGCGCATGAACAGATATTTGGCGCGGGACCATTCTTTCAGTCGGTGGGGCGTATTCGGGGCTGCGTCCCTGGCGTTCTTTTTCCTGAATCTGGCGACCTTCACCTCGATGGGCGTGGTTCTGTTCACCATGGTGGCGGAACTGCATTGGTCCTATACGGCGGCCGGCTTCAGTTTCGCTTTTCTGGGCCTCGCCTGCGGTCTGTCCAGCCCGTTGCCGGCGCTCACGATGGGCTGGATCGGCGGAAGGGCCACGACATGCCTGGGCGCCGTCATGCTGATGATTGGTTTTACCATATCGTCGATAACCCAAGGCATTTTTGAATTCTATATCGCGATGCTGTTCCTGGGATTGGGATATTCCTTCGCCGGCAACGTGCCGGGAATCTACCTGATCTCCGGCTGGTTCAAGCGGGGCTCGGCGCGGGTGATCGGGCTTTATCTCATGCTGGGCGCCCTTGGCGCCGCCGTGGGGCCGCCGATCGTCGAGAACATCGTCCAACTCGTGGGCTGGCGCGGGCAATGGCAGGTCATGGCCATTGCCGCCGCGGTGCTTGGCATCCTCTGTTTCGCTCTCGTGCGCGATCCCTCGGTAAAGACCGTCGCCAAGATCATCCCGGATTTGACACTGCCGCCCAGCGCCGCCGCCAATGCCGGCGGCTGGACCCCCCGTCAAGCAGTTCGCACCCCGCAATTCATCCTGATCGCGTGCGCGATGGCGGCGACAATGGCCTGCGTCACGACGAACGCCAGCGTTACCCCGAACCATCTGGTCAAGTTGGGCGCTAGCGAGATTTCCGCAGCCTATGTCCTTGGCGTCATGGGCTTTGTCGCCACGATGGTGAAGGCGCTGTCGGGCTGGCTCTGCGAGAAGGTGTCCTCCACCACCATCCTCGCTGCCGGGTTGGTGATGGAGTGCGCTGGCAATGTCATGCTCGCCTTCGCCGCGACGCCGGCTTTGCAATATGGCAGCGCGGTGATCTTCGGCGTTGGCTGGGGGCTCGCTTACGTCGCGGGAACCGTGGTGTTGCTGGACTTTTTCGGTGGCGAGACGGGTTCCAGAATCCTGTCGATCGTCTGGCTGTTGACCTCGGTCGCGGCGGTTGGACCGCCGGCCGCCGGCGCGATCGCGGACCGCTACGGCACCTTCGCCCCGATCTTCATCGTCTACGCCGTCTTGCTGGTGGCGTTGGCTACGCCAATTCTTTTGATGCGCCGGCCGGTCAATCATAGCGGGGCGGATTCCGGCGCGCGCGACGCCGGCTTGGGAACGGCCGCGACGGTGATCCGATGAGTATGCCTTCTGAAGCTCAGCCACGATCAGTCGATCTCATGATCGTCGATACGATGATCGTTACGATGGATTCCGAGCGCCGCGTCATTGCGGACGGCGCCATCGCGGTCAGCGGCGATTTGATCGTCGCGGTCGGCAAGTCCGCCGATCTGGCGCGCGACTATCGGGCGGCCGAGACCATCGACGGGCGGCGGTTCGTGATCACGCCGGGCCTCGTCGACACCCATGTCCATGCGACGGGCGAGCCGCTCACGCGCGGTCTGGCGCCCGACGACACCGGCTTCGAGGAGAATGTCTTCCAGTGGCTGGTGCCGATTCACATGGCCTATACCGAGGCGGATGAGCGCCTGGCGAGCCGGTTCGCCGCGCTCGAAATGCTCAAATCGGGCACGACCACTTTTCTTGAGGCCGGCACCATCCGCTTTCTCGACGCAGTGG
>CAJCJC010000233.1 GCA_903970575.1 Alphaproteobacteria bacterium | reverse complement strand
CTGGCGCGCGCGCGGGATGGGTCGATCGCGGCCTATCCGGCGGTCGAGAACCGGCATCGCAACCATATTTTGTCGGAGACGATCGCCCCCGCCGCGATTTCTCCGGCGTTGACCATTGAGGCCGAGCGGATCGCCGTCGCCATCGCGACGGATTTGGATTACGTGGGCGTGCTCGCCATCGAAATGTTCGAGACTCGGGATGGGCGACTGCTGGTCAACGAGCTTGCGCCCCGGCCCCATAATTCCGGACACTGGACGATCGAGGGCGCCGCCGCCAGCCAGTTCGAACAGCTCGTGCGCGCGATTTGCGGCCTGACGCTTGGCGCGACGACCTGGCTGCCGTCACGGATGATCAATCTGATCGGCGATGACGTGTTGGAGTGGAACAAATACCTCGCCGATCCAGGCGCGCATCTGCATCTCTATGGCAAGGCCGAGGCCCGGCCGGGGCGCAAGATGGGGCATGTGACCTGGGTGCGATAGCGCTGGGGCGATGCCCGAAATCAGGAGTTGATGGTGAGGATCATCATTTCCCCGCATGTCGAATTGCCATGCTTATTCACCCTGGAATTCGACATTCCGCCGAATCCAAGCCGCTAAATCACCCTCTTCCAGCTTCCCAGCCGCGACGGACAGCATGATCTCGACGGACTCGAAATCCGACGCCGTTAAATTCCAACCATTCGCCAGCAGAAACACGAGCGCCGCCACGAAGGCCGTGCGCTTGTTCCCGTCTAGGAAGCCATGGTTGCGCGCCAACCCGTACGCATAAGCGGCGGCTAACGCCGCGACGTCAGGATCCCCGTAAGCCGCCAGATTACGTGGTCGCGCCAGCGCCGACTGGACAAGGGTGATATCCCTAAGCCCCGCCAAACCGCCATGCTCGGCGACCTGCTCGTCATGAATGGCGAGGATGACATCCTCGCGCAGCCAGACCCAAGTCGCTTCATTCACTTGGCGAGCTCTTTGAGGACGTTGCGGCGTTCTCGCATCACGCGGCGGGCTAGTTCCATTTGCCCGGCGAACTCAGGGTCGTAGGGTGTGATGCGGTAACCGTCGGGGGAATCGGTTAGGTAGAGGACATCGCCTTTTTCGATCTTGAGCCGGGCGAGAACCTCCTTCGGCAGGACGACACCCGTGGAACTGCCTACCGTTGTCAGCTTGAGCTTTACCATCGTCGCTTCCTTGCACGTTATAATTCAAGTTATAATCACTGCGGATCGCGGCGCAAGATCGTCGCCCTGAGTTGCCGCCTATCCCCGCTGTGCTACAAACCCCCGCATCAGCCTTCACGAATGCAGGATCATCCGAGATGACAGACGGCGCTTTTCGAATCGAAAGCGATTCCATGGGCAAGGTCGAGGTTCCGGCCGACCGGTACTGGGGCGCGCAGACGCAGCGCTCGATCCAGAATTTCAAGATCGGTGGGGAGCGGATGCCGGCGGCGCTGGTGCGGGCGCTCGGGATTCAGAAGCGCGCGGCGGCGCAGGCGAATATGGCGCTGGGCGCGCTCGACGCCAAATTGGGCGAGGCGATCGTCGCGGCCGCGACGGAGGTGATCGACGGCAAGATGGCGGACGAGTTCCCGCTGGTCGTCTGGCAGACCGGTTCCGGCACCCAAACGAACATGAACGCTAACGAGGTTATTTCCAACCGCGCGATCGAACTGATGGGCGGCGAAATGGGATCGAAAAAGCCGATCCATCCCAACGATCACGTCAATATGGGGCAGTCGTCGAATGACAGCTTTCCAACCGCGATGCATATCGCGGCGGTGGAGCAGATCGAGCATCTGCTGATCCCGGCGCTCAACGGATTGCAGGATGCGCTGGCGGCGAAATCCGCCGAGTTCGCGCGGATCGTCAAGATCGGCCGCACCCATCTCCAAGACGCGACTCCGCTGACATTGGGACAGGAATTTTCCGGATACGCCAAGCAGGTCGAGTATGGGATCGCCCGTGTCAAAAGCGCCCTCCCGCGGTTGCTGCAACTGGCGCAGGGCGGCACGGCGGTTGGCACCGGGCTTAACGCCCGCATCGGTTTCGCCGAGCGATTCGCCGAAGAGGCGGCCAGGATCACGGGCTTGCCCTTCGTGACCGCCGAAAACAAGTTCGAGGCGCTGGCCGCGCATGACGCGCTGGTCGAGGCTTCGGGCGCGCTCAACACGCTGGCCGCGTCCTTCATGAAAATCGCCAACGACGTACGACTTCTGGGCTCCGGCCCGCGATGCGGCATCGGGGAAATCCATCTGCCGGAGAACGAGCCCGGATCGTCGATCATGCCGGGCAAAGTGAACCCGACACAATCCGAGGCGATGACGATGGTGGCGGCGCAGGTGATGGGCAACCATGTCACCGTCACGATCGCGGGGGCGACCGGGCATTTCGAACTGAACGTTTTCAAGCCGGTCATCATCTATAACGTGTTGCAATCGATCCGCCTGCTGGCGGACGCCGCCGACAGCTTCACCAAGAATTGCGTGGTGGGAATCGAGGCGCGCACCGACCGGATCGAGACTCTGCTCTATGACAGCCTGATGCTGGTGACCGCGCTCAACCCCCATATCGGCTATGACAACGCCGCCAAGGTGGCGAAAAAGGCGCATGCGGAAGGCACGACCTTGAAGGCGGCGGCGATCGAACTTGGGCTATTGACCGACGAACAGTTCGCCGCCTGGGTAAAGCCCGAAAACATGATCGGCCCGTCATAGGAGGACCGAGCTGCCCCTGCGCAAATATTCGGTTCGCATCGCAGGTCACCCGACCTCGATCAGCCTGGAGCCGGAGTTCTGGGCGGCGTTCGAACGGCTGGCGGCGCGGCGCGGTTCGAGTGTGGCCGGGTTGATCACCGAGATCGACGCGGCGCGAACCGGCGGGTTATCCAGCGCGATCCGCCTGTTCGTGCTGGCCGAGCTGGAGGCGGCGGCGTCATGAGCGAAATCGTCAATCTGCGTATTGCCCGCAAACGTAAGGCGCGCGCCGAGCGCGAGTCCGAAGCGGCCGCCAACCGCGCCAAGCATGGTTTGGGCAAAGCCGAGCGCGCGCGCCAAGAGAAGGAAGCCGCCACGTTTCGGGCTATTCTGGACGGCGCGAAACGCGAGAAACCGTAGGATGGGTAGAGCGAAGCGAAACCCATCGCCTCAATGACTCCCGCATGGGTTTCGCTTCCCTCTACCCATCCTACCCTGGGGCAAAAGAAAACCCCCGGACCGTCGCCGGCCCGGGGGTTTAAGGAAAGCCGCCCGCTTTAGAACGTGTGGCGGAAAATCCAGAACAAGACGCCGGACAGCACGATCGACGCCGGCAGGGTCAAAACCCAGGCCGCGGCGAGCGCCTTGACCGTGCCCCATTGAAGGCCCGATCCGTTCGCCGCCATCGTGCCGGCCACGCCGGAGGAGAGCACGTGGGTGGTCGAGACCGGAAGGCCAAGGCCGTCGGCCGCGCCGATGACCGAGGCGGCGATCAGTTCGGCCGCCGCGCCCTGCCCATAGGTCAGGTGCGATTTTCCGATCTTTTCGCCGACCGTCACCACGATGCGTTTCCACCCGATCATCGTGCCCATGCCGAGCGCGACCGCGACCGCGACCTTGACCCAGGTCGGGATGAACTTCGTCGCGTTGTCGATCTGCTTGTGGTAGCCGTCGATCACCTTCTGGTCGGCGGCGGAAATGTCCGGCTTGCCGGCCTTTTTCATCAGCCGCAGCGCCTCGCCCGACAGATACATGTCGTTGCGATCGTTGCCGAGCTGATCCGGCGGAATTTTATCCACCGACTGGTAGCGGGCGACGTCGTCACGGATCGCCTTGGTCAGCGCCAGTTCCGCCGGCAAG